>JAIVGV010000198.1 GCA_020201365.1 Acidobacteriota bacterium | reverse complement strand
GGTGAGTTGGATGTGTGTGAAGGGTTCGAGGCTCGCTCCGAACCTGGTCTTCAACCTCCTCGCGCCTTTCGCCACGCCGCGCACGACTCCTTCGTGCCGAGACAGGATCGTAACGGTCTTGTCGGCTTCGCCCAGCTTGATGTTGCGGAGTACGATCCCTTCGGCTTCTACAAGACCCATTGCGGAAATGTTTGCTCTGCTCCCTATCCCATTGTGCAAGCATCTACTAATCCCATATGGATATTACTTGCCATGCTTTATCGGACCCGGTAACGGATCATGCAGTCCGCAGTCAGAGGGGGAGCCAGTAAAGAAGCCATGCGAGGACTAAGCCGATGACAACAAACTCGCAAAAAATCTTCAACCCGTAGCGCACCCCTTCGCGCGCCGTCTCCCGTCCGATGACGCCGAACGCGGTCGCGACGAAAGCGGCGAACGCGAGCATGACGAGTAGGTGGCTCACAGCTTCCTCCCGACCGTGATGTCATAAGTGTCGAGCGCCGCGAGGAAGTTCAACAGACCTGCGATCATCAAAAAGTAGTTGCCGTACTCCGACGTCGCGCGCTGCGCCTGATCAACCACGCCGACATTCGCCCACAGACAGAGGAAGTAGCCGACGCCCGCGCCCAGATCGCAAAAACCGTAAACGTAGGCGAGGAGCCCCATGTCCCGCACGTGCCGTAAGCCGAAGAGATGCCCGCCCAGGCCTAGCCCCAGCGCGAACGTCCCCACGACGACCGCCGCGATGATTAACCCGCGGAACACGCGTCCGGTCATAAAGTACCCCGCGCCGGGCACAGCCCAAGTCAGTAGCCCCGCGGCAAAGGCTATGCCCGGAGCCGACTGCGCCCTACTCTCTGTCGCCAATTTAAAGCCCTCCTTACTCAAGGACTGACCTGCCGGATCGTGCCGTAGTACCCGCCGAACGCGCAAACCCTGCAGAGCACTTCACCGCCCTCCGCGCAGACTTCCCGACCGTCGTTGATCCCTTCTCCGCAGCGCGAGCAGCTGACACGGCCTCTCGGTCGTCCGGGCAAATCCTGATCTTTGAGTAGAACATTAACAGACTCTATCTTGAACACGTCGTTATCGGACGCGGAATGGTATGTGCGCATCTGCCGCTCTTTTTTGCTCTCTAGATTCGGATAGAGCCGTTCTGCCAAGGCGCGCGAACTCTCAAGTGCGGCGAGGCGGACGGCTGTCCCTGTCTCCAAATTCAAAAAAGTCGCAGCGACCTTGCCGTAGTCGAAGAACTTGAGACTCCTGCGCCCGAGCCTCACGCCTGTGACCGCGCTGATCGCGTCCGTCATGCAGCGATCAATCTCGACCCAGACGAGCAGGTTTTTTTTGTCCGCGCCCCGCGGGTCCGAAACCCCTATCAGGCGGCAACCCGTCACAGCCATGCGTGCGCCGAGCACCTGACCCGGACAGATGTGCCCGTGCAGAGTCTCGCATTCGCTCAGTAGCTGATCCAGCGGAGGCAACATGGCTCTCTGTTAACAAACCGGGCGAAGTGTCGGCGCGTCGACAAAACTGAGAAAGCACTTCAAACTGTCCGGGCAGTCGGCGCGAGCTTAAGGTTAATACAGCAGATAGCCGCTGCGCCTCTCCCCAAATTCACGCTGCCCTTCGGCCCAAGAGGCTTTGATCTCTCCTAGGGAAGCGCCCTGCTCAATCGCCTCACGCAGTCTCGATGTTCCGGAGATCACGTCAAAAGGGTTCCTATCAAACACGTACTCGTAAGGCGGCTCCTTCCAGCGGAAGCTCTCGCCATACATTTCATGAATCACCTTAACAACCGCCACCCCGCTCAGCACCGGCTCGAAGCCCTCCCTGTCGAGCACATGAATTTGCACGCCCCCGCAAGTCCGACCCGCATGCTTCTGGAAGGTCGGCTGGAAGTAGCAGGCGCGATAATAGACGCCCGCCAGCCCCTCCGCGTTTAGTCATCGTGCTCAGCTCAAGCTCGCACTCGATTCCCCACTCGCCCGCGAACATACGCGCCAGCTCGCAGATCGTCATCCCGTGGCGCGTCGGCAAGGGGAACAGTCCGACGAAGGAGGCGTACTCCGGTTCGAGCAGATTCCCTTCGACCTTCCCTCCCCCGACGGGGTTCGGTCTGTCGCACACGATCACCTTCTTGCCGTAGCGCCCCGCCGCGCGCATGCAGTTCGCCATCGTATAGACGAAGGTGTAGATGCGGCAGCCGACGTCCTGCAGATCTACGACGAGCACGTCCACGTCCCGCAGCATCTCCTCGGTCGGCTCGCGCGTCTCGCTGTAGAGCGAATGGACTGGGACGCCAGTCTCCGCGTCGAAGGCGTGCGGCGTCTCCACCATGTTGTCCTGCAGATCGCCGCGTATGCCGTGCTGCGGACCGAAGAGCGCCGTCAGGCGGAAGTCTGCGCGCGCGCCGAAGAGGTCTGCGACGTGTCGAAAGTCGTGGCTGACCGACGCCTGGTTACAGACCAGACCGACGCGCGCGCCGCGCAGAGACGCAGAGCCCTCGCGCAGCAGCCGCTCGACGCCCAGCTCGACGCTCTTGCGCGCCCGCCCTTGATTGGTGCCCAAAGTTTCGCCCGCCCTTCGTCCGGTGTCGTTACTTCGCTTCACAGCGGAAGCGTCTCAAGGAGTTGTTCAGCCGCACAAGACTGAGCCGCCGTTAACGTTTAAGACCTCGCCCGTAATGTGTCGCGCCCACTCGCTGCAGAGGAAGACGACCGGCAGCGCGACGTCGTCCGGCGTCGCGACGCGACCGAGCGGGATCGCGCTCTCGATCTCTCTGCGACTCGACTCCACGCGAAGCACGTCCGCAGTCATCTCCGTGTCAACCCAGCCGGGCGCGACCGCGTTCACCGTGACGCCCCGCGGGGCGAGTTCCGCCGCCAGGGATTTGACGAAGGCGATCTGCCCGCCCTTCGACGCGGCGTATCCGGAATAGTTCGCCTCGCCCCTCTGACCCGCGGTCGAGCTGACGACGACGACGCGCCCCCAGCCGCCTTCGCACAGCAGCCCCGCCGCCGCGTGACAGAGCGCCCAAGTCCCCTTGAGGTTCACGTCGAGGACGCGATCCCACAGCCCCTCCGCGTGCGATTCGATGGGCGCTCCCTCCCAGACGCCCGCGCTGCAGACGAGCACGTCGAGCCGCCCGAACTTCTCTCCCGCGAGTCGCACGACCGCGCGCGCGTCTTCGACGCGACTGACGTCCCCCCTCGCGGAGATCGCCTCGACTCCATACCCGCGCGCCGCCCGTACCACTTCGTCAGCGCCGCCTTCGTCGCGCAGAAATGTGGTAACGACGTGCGCGCCGCACTCCGCCAATCTGAGCACGACCGCGCGCCCGATGCCACGCGATCCCCCGGTCACCATTGCGACCCGACCGCGCAGGCTCAAGCTCTCCACCCCTAAACGCAAGCCTTACCCTTCCCCCCCGAACCGCACAAAAACTACCGAGGACGTTATCGGACGCGGGCACGGACTTACCATTCGAGTGTGATTCGTTCGCATTGAGCGAAGAGCGAAAGGCTTTGCCGCGCCTTACATGATCGCGCCCTTCACCTAACTTCAAATGGACTGACGCGCCGCGGGCGGCGCGTGTTAGCCTGCCGCGACGAGCGTCTCGCCCCGCTTCGCCTGAGACTCGCGCGCCGCGCGTGTGAAGGCGCGGAACAGGTTCGTAGAGAACTCGTCGCCCTCCCAGTCGATCTCCGGGTGCCACTGCACGCCGACCGCGAAACGATCAGCGCGCGTGTCTTCAATCGCCTCGACGAGACCGTCAGGACTCCACGCCGTCGCGCGCAGGTTCTCACCGACACTCTCGACAGCCTGATGATGATGGCTGTTGACGAACGCGCCCTCCGCGCCCGCCAGCTCCGCCAAGAGGCTCCCGCCCGACAGCCTGACGGCGTGGGAGCGGCGACCGCGCGGCGCGCCCTGCTCGTGCTTGATCGCCGCGGGCAGTCGGCTCGCGATGTCTTGAATCAGCGTGCCGCCGCGCTCCACGTTCCAAATCTGCATCCCGAAGCAGATCGCGAAGAGCGGCAGGGCGCGCCGCTCGACCTCGCGCAGGACGAGCGCGTCCGTCTCGTCGCGTAAAGGGTGCACGACGCCCAAGCCCGGCAGAGGGTCGCGACCGTAGCGCGCGGGATCAACGTCCGAGGCGCTGCCCGGCAGCAGCACGCCGTCGAGTCGCGACAAGACCGAAGCGACGTAACCCGCGCGCGGGATCAGAGACAGGTGCACGGGCGCGCCGCCGGCAGCTTCCACAGCCTCTCCGTAATAGCGCGCCAGATAGAAACGCTCGGTCTCCAACTCGTGGCGCAGCGTGATCCCGATCAGAGGTCTCTCTTCACTCATCGCACTTCAAACCCGAATCGCCCGCGCGGAGGGCGTCTCTGAACGACAAACGCCTCGCGCCTCCTCACCGCCCGCCATCATCATACAGCAAAACATTCCCGCGCAGAGAATCCGCGCGCGCGCGAGGAACCTCGCTTGACTTCCCTTCCGACCGCTTCCTATAGTTCACAACTTAAACCGATGAGCGAGAAGAACAGACAGCCGCGCGCGCGCAGCACCACCGTCCTGCTCGTCAGGCGCGGCAGCCGGGTCGCGATGGCGGGCGACGGGCAGGTCACGGTCGGCGATACTGTGATGAAGAGCGCCGCGCGCAAGGTGCGCCGACTTTACAACGAACGCATCCTCGCGGGCTTCGCGGGCGCGAGCGCCGACGCCTTCTCCCTGCTCACGCGCTTCGAGGGCAAGCTCGAACAGTACCACGGAAATTTAGAGCGCGCCGCCATCGAGCTGAGCAAGGAGTGGCGCACGGACAAAATCCTGCGCCACCTCGAAGCGCTGCTCGTCGTCGCCGACGAGAAAAACTCCTTCCTGCTCTCCGGCAACGGCGACGTCATCGCGCCCGACGAAGCGGACGGCGCGCTCGCCATCGGATCGGGCGGAGCCTACGCGCTCGCCGCCGCCCGCGCCCTGCTCGCGCACACTGACTTGAGCGCCCGCGAGATCGCCGTCGAGGGCTTGAAGATCGCGGGCGACATCTGCATCTACACGAACCAGCAGATCGTCGTCGAAGAATTGTGAACGGGGGATAGGGGTCAGGAGCTAGGGG
>JAIVGV010000197.1 GCA_020201365.1 Acidobacteriota bacterium | reverse complement strand
GTCGTCGAAGGCGCGCGAGCGAGCGGTCTCGCCTTCGTCGTCATGACCGAGCACCCTTCGCGCCTGACGGACACGCGCGCGGCGACGCTCTCCGGCGTCCACGACGGCGTGCTCTTCGTCGCGGGCAACGAGACCGCCGAGTCCGAGCGCGACCGCCTGCTCACCTTCGGCGGCAACGCGAGGTCGAACGACGACGCGCAGGCAAACTTGCCGGTCACGGGCGGCGCTGTCCCGACGCAGACGCTGATTGATCGCGCCAAGGCGGCGGGCGATCTCGTCTTCGTCGCGCACCCGGAGACGTTCGAGAGCTGGCAGGCGGCGCGCGGCTTCGACGGCATGGAGATCTACAACCTCCACGCCAACGCGAAACACATCCACAAGCTCTCCCTCTTCTTCGACGGGCTCTGGTCGTACCGCCGCTTCCCCGCGCTCCTCTGGACGCGCTTCTACGAAGCGCCGACGGAGAACTTGCAGAGGTGGGACGAGCTCACCGCGCAAGGTCGCCGCGTCGTCGCCGTCGCGGGCAACGACGCGCACGCGAACGTCGGCGTCTCTCTACAAGATTTGACGGGCAAGCCGCTCTTCCGGATCAAGCTCGACCCATACGAGCGCTCCTTCCGCGTCGTCCGCACGCACGCCCTCGTCCCGCGCGATCAGACCTTCGACACCGCGTCGCTCCTCGCCGCGCTCGCCAACGGTCACGCTTACGTCTCCTTCGACGTGCTCGCCGACGCCACGGGCTTCCGCTTCACGGCGACGAACGGCGCGGAGTCGAAAATCATGGGCGACGAGATCGCGCTCGCAAGCGGCGTGCGTTTAAGAGTCTCCGTGCCCGTCGAGAGCCGGATCGTGGTCGTGAAGGACGGGAGGAAGTTTGATGAAAGGGCGGCGAGGGAGGGTGAGTGGGCGGTCGGCGAGCGCGGCGTCTATCGCGTCGAGTGCTACCTGCCGCAACTGCCCGCGCCGCTCGACGCGAAGCCGTGGATCATCTCGAACCCGATCTACGTTCGCTGAAGACGACGACGCCCCGTCGGGTGTCTTCCCGTCCGGGGCGGTCGCGGGTCGGAAAGCTCCTGACCCGATTTTGCGGAAGGGCGCTTCGAAGTTCGCCTCGACTGTAGAGAGCCGCGTGTTCGACCCTGCTCACGCCGGATTCCCGAGTGTTAGGGAGCGGCGTGTACAGCTTCCTAGTTAACCTGATTGAACGCAAGTTTATTGATGAAATATTTAACTGTCAAGACTCACTTTGACCGTCTCCCCGCCGTACAAGACGGACGCGCCCCGCGCCGCCCACTCAACTTCATAAATCGCAGCACTTCCATTACCAGCTGACCGCGTATCGGGCGCGCGTGCGCGCCGTCCGCCTCACATCCGCCTCCGAAAAGTCGTCTCAGGTCTGCTCGACGGCGGGCTGAAGGCTCGGCTGTTCGGCGTCTCGCGTTTCGGCGGTCGCGTCGTCGGCGAGCGCGGAGGCAGTGGTGAGGACGAGCGCGATCCAGAAGAGGTCGGCGACGAAGAGGTGCGTGAGCTGCAACGCGACAGGCGCGAGCAGGGTGATATTGAGAACGCCGACGATGACCTGCGCGCCGAACACGCACGCGAGCAGCGACGACGTGCGGCGCAACGCGCGCGACGCCCGCACGAAGTTCGCCGTGTAGGAGGCGAGCATCACGGCGTAACAGCCGACGGTGAGAGCGATTGCCGGGTGCAGCGTGCGAAGCTTGAGCAGGAAGTGCGTCGTCGAGAGGTCTTGCCGCAAGCCTTCGGCGAGCGTGCGCGCCGGAAAGAGCGTGTCGCCGAGCGCCGTCACCGCGCCGGTCGCCGCGACGAAGAGCGCGCCGACGAGCGCGATGCCGAAGAGTAAAGGCGTGTTTCCCTGCCCGCGCAGGCGCACGCGCGCGCCGCCGCCCGCCCACCACGCCGCGAGCGCGAGCGAGCCGAGCAGGAAGAACGTGTTGGCGAGGTGGAACGACATGACGCAGGCGCGCGCGGCGGAGTCGTCGCTCACGACCAGGCGGAACTTGACGAGCGCCGCGCCCACCAGCGCCTCGACGAAGATGAAGCCGAGCGCCGCGAGCGTAGCGCGCCGCACGCGGTCGCCCTTCGGTCTCACGCGCAGCGCCGAGACGACCAGCCCGGCCAGTGGCTCCCGCACCCGTCGCCCGAATAGGACGCGCGCACGTAGGCGCCCCACACGATGGTCAGCAGGTTGAACGCCAGCACGAACCAGGCGTAGCCCGCCAGCCGCCGCCCCTGCGCGAGTTCGATCCGCTCTCCGCCGATAGTCTCTTCTCTCACACGCAAGTTTTCAGGTGATCGCGCGACGCTTCAGCCGGGTCGCTCGCGTTCCACGACGCGCCGAAGTCGCGTGCGAATTATAGTGCACGCGACTACGGGTCGTCATTCGCGCGTCAACTCATCGCGCCGCCCTCGTCGTCGCTCGAATTCAAGCGCGCGGTAAAGGATGATCGCGAAGGGCACGAGCCAGACGAGATCGTTCGTCACGTTGATCCAGCCGAGGGCGCGCGGGTAGGTCGTGCCGCGTAATGAGAGCAGGAAGCCGACGGGTCCGAAGAGCTTGCCGAGGAAGCCGACGAGGACGACCGCCCAGTGGCGCAACGGATCGCGCGCCGCGACGAGGTAGCCGACGCCATAGACGCCGACGATCATCCCGACGCACTGCCAAATCTCCGGGTAGTTCGGCGGCGCGGCGTGCGCCCAGCGGAAGAACAGTAGCGGCGCGAAGACGACCGACGCGCCCCAAGCGATGTTGTAAGCGCCCGCCGCGTAGAGCACCCGGCTCATCCAGCGCGGAGGTCTGTCGCTCATTTCAGGACGTGCTGGAGCGCGCCGTCGAGCGTCGGGTATTTGAACTGATACCCGGCTTGTCGCAACCGCTCCGGCGCGACGCGCTCGCTCGCGAGCAAGAGCGCGTCCGCCATCTCGCCGAACGCGAGGCGCAAGCCGAAGGCTGGCGCGGGCAGGATCGTCGGTCTGCCGAGCGCGCGACCGAGCGCCTTCGTGAACTCCGCGTTCGTCGCCGCCTCGGGCGCGACGACGTTGACCGCGCCGCGAAGCGCGTCGTTCGCGAGCGCGAAGTGAATGATCTCCACGACATCGTCAATCGTCACCCAACTGTAGAACTGCCGCCCGCTCCCGACCTTGCCGCCCAAGCCGAGCTTGAACGGCAGCAGCATCTTCACGAGCGCGCCGCCCTCGCCGCTCAGGATCAGACCGAAGCGCAGGAAGACGGTGCGAACACCAGCGTCAATCGCCGCTTGCGCCGCAGCCTCCCACTCGCGGCACACGTCCGCGAGGAAGCCCTCGCCCGCCGCGCTCTCCTCGGTCAACAACTCGTCGCCGCGCTCGCCGTAATAACCAATCGCCGACGCGGAGACGAGCACGCGCGGCTTCGCGTTCAACCGCGCGAGCGTCTCCGCGAGCAGCCTCGTGCTCTGCACGCGGCTGTCGCGTATGCGGCGCTTCTTCTCCTGCGTCCAGCGTCCGCCCGTGATGTTCTCGCCCGCGAGGTGCACCGCCGCGTCGTAACCTTCGAGCGCGGCGGCGTCAACTTCGCCGCGCGCGGGCTGCCACTCGACCTCGCGCACGCCCGCGACCTTCCCGGCAGACTTCCGTCGCACGAGCTGCGTCACCTCGTGCCCCCGCCCCAAAAACGACGGCACGAGCGACGAGCCCACCAGCCCGCTCGCGCCCGTCACGATGATCTTCATCCTCTTCTCCGCGCCCCCTCCGCGACTACTCTGCGCCTCTGCGGTGAGTCTGCTTTCTCTTGCTCAAACCCTTCTCTCACGAAGCCGCGCGCAACTGTATCAGCTTTCGCACCCCCCACACAGCCGCGACGAGCGCCAGCGACGGCAGCCACACCCACACGATCTCGCTCTCGAAAACTTCGAGCCCCCGCTCGCTGAAGAACCCCAATCCAATCGGCGAGACCTCAATCGGTCGCCACGGGAAGAAGTAGCGCCGCGCGCTGAACGGCGCGAAGAAGGCGACGCCGAGCCCGCCGTCCGTCAGCGCGTCGAGCGCCCCGTGCGAAGCCGTCACGACGAAGAAGAAGGCAACGAGCGACCACCAGCGCCGCGTGAAAGTCTCCACCTCCCGGAACGCGAGCGAGACGACCGCGAAGCCCACGACGAACGCGAACGTGAGCGAGTGCGTCAGCCCGCGATGACTGAGCATGTCGCCGTAGCTGATGCCGAACGCGAAGCCGATCACGTCAACGTCCGGCAGCATCGCGCACAGTGCCGTCCAGACCCAGAACTTGAACGGCACGGAGCGCCGCGCGTACGTCGTCCCGACGGCGACGGCGGCGACTGCGTGCGAGAAGATCGTCGGCATCTCTATGAAAGGAAATTGTATGAATCGCCTGAGCGTCTCACTAGACCGCGCTCGGAGTCTTCGCCGCGCCCGGCTTGCGGAGCTTGAAGCGCGTGCCGCCGTCGTCGCGGCGCTCCCACGCGACTTCAGCCTCGATGAGGCTGGCGCGGTCGCGTATGCTGGCGAGACCGCGACCGCGGCGCGCGCGCCGGTCTTGCGGGTCGAAGTCCGCGCGACCGTCGTCTTCGAGCGTGAGCAGGAAGTCGCCGTCTTGCGAGAGCCGGACGGCGAGGGCGACGCGGCGGGCGTCGGCGTGGCGGCAGACGTTCGTGATCGCCTCCTGAGCGATGCGGTAAATCTGCATGCGCACGCCGGGCGCGAGCGCGAGCCGTTCGTCTAAGTCCTCGTCCGCCGAGAACTGATGCTCGAAGCGACCATCCGCCGGGCAGTGCGCGGCGGCGTTCGAGAGCGCCCACTCCAGAGCGGCGGCGAGTCCGACGTTGTCGAGCGCCGAGGGGCTGAGGTCTTCGCAGATGCGTCGCACCTCGGTCGAGATGGATTCGATCTCCGTGCGGAAGGTCGCCGGGTCAACGGCGTCGCGCTGACCGTTCGTCGGCGCGGGCAGTTGATCCGTCATGAGCATGAGGCTGCGCAAGTCCGCGAGCGTCTGATCATGCAGGTCGCGCGCGATGCGGCGGCGCTCGCGCTCGGCTTCGTTGGCGAGGTTCAGGCGCGCGCTCGCGAGCTGTTGGTTCGCGTCGGCGAGTTCGGTCGTCGCGCGCGCCATGCGACGGTTCTGCCACGCGCCCCACAAGAGTGCAACTAACGCGAGGGCGAGCAAGGACGCGAGCAGCACGGTCGTGCGCGGGAACGGCGCGCGCCCCACCGTGAAGGCAAAGCGCAGCGGCTCGGACGCGACGAGGTCTTTCGTGAACGCGCGCGCCTCGACCGTGTAGCCGCCGGGCGCGAGGTTCTCCATCAG
>JAIVGV010000507.1 GCA_020201365.1 Acidobacteriota bacterium | reverse complement strand
ACTTGTCGAAGTCGCGGTAGTAGTCGGGGATCGAGTTGTAGCGGTGGTTGTCCTCGATGTCGGTCTTCAAATGAAAGTTGTCGCAGCACGCGCTGTTGTCAACGATGAGGCGGCCCAAGGGCGCGGTCAACTGCTTGGCGCGGTCGAACTCTGCGCGCAGCCACTGACGACTATCCGCGCCGTGCGCGAGGTCTGCGCCCCAGCCCTCGTTGATGATCGACTGGACGACGATTGAAGGGTGATTCCAGTCACGCGCGACCATCTCCTCGAAAGTCTTCTCGCCGCGCTCAGCCGCGACCTGCGCGAAGTGGTGGCCGTCGTTCCACGAAGGTATCTCGTACCAGACGAGCATCCCCACTTCGTCCGCCGCTTCGAGGTATTCGGGCGAGCAGACCTTGATGTGGCAGCGCAGCAGGTTCAGCCCCATGCGCTTGCCCTTCAACATCTCGTCGCGCACGTACTCCTTCGACGGCGGCGTGTAGATCGTCTCCGGGTAGAAGTCCTGATCGAGCGCCGCGCGCATGTAGAAAGGCTCGCCGTTCAGGTAGAACTTCCCGTCGCGCGCCTCGAACGTGCGGAAGCCGAACCGCTCTGTCACCTCGTCAGCGCCGAGCGTGACTTTCACCGTGTAGAGATTCGGGTGATCGAGACTCCAGCGCTGGGAGTCCGTTAGGTACGTTCGCATGAAGGCGTAATTATCTTTGCCTCCGGCGGAGCCGGTCACGGGTTCGAGTCGCCCGGAGGGGTCGTAAATTCTGAACGTGAGCTGAACAGGCGCGCCTCCCTTCTCCGGCATGCTCGGCAGTATGAAAGGCTTGTTGGCGACGATACTGACGACGAGACTGCCGTCGGCATTCGCGACCGCGCGCACATTCTGGATGTAGAGATCGGGACGGACTTCGAGCCAGACGGGCTGCCAGAGGCCGCCGGTCTGTACGTACCAGTTCTGCTTGCCGTGCGGGATTTCGTCGTAGAGGAACTGCGGGAAGTGCGCGCGGTTCTCGCCCTCGTCCATCGGCGGATCGACGACGCGCACGACCACGTCGTTCGCGCCCGCGCGTAAGTGCTCGGTCACGTCGAACGTGAAGGGCGTGTAGCCGCCCTCGTGCGCGCCGACCTGTGTGCCGTTAACAAAAACTTCCGCGTAGTAGTCGCACGCGCCGAAGCGCAGGAGTGCGCGCTTGCCGCCCGTGAGATCGGGCGCGTTGACGCCGGTGCGATACCACGCGACGCCCATGTAGTCGCGCAGGTCTGCAAACTGTGCGTTCCACGAAAGCCCGACGCGCACGTCGCGCCAGCCCGGAGCGCGCGCGAGATCGGAGACCCTGAGCGCGGCGGACGGATCGGTCAGAAGCTGCCAGCCCGCGTCGAGTCTTTGACTTTGTGCGCGCGCACAGAGCGCGGCGAGCAGCAGCCACGCGGCGCACGCGGCGGCGCGTCGCGCCTTCACGTTCGGGCTCCTCCTCACGTCCGATCTGATCAATGTCACACGCATCTCAAAGTCGCGCGCCGCTGCGGCGAGTCAAAGTCTGTTCTACTGTTTCGCGGTGACGACGCGCACGGAGTCCCACTCGTCCTGCGAAGAGCCGAAGCCGTAGAGCATGACGCGGAACGTGCGCGGCAGATTTTTGATCGTCTTCTGCAAGGCGATCTGCGCGTCCTGCGGCGCGCCGTCCGGCTTGTTGATGACGAACAGGAAGTCGTCGCCGCGACGCACGACGGCGAGCACGGGGTTGTCGAACTTCAGCGCGAGCTTGCGGTTGTCGAGCCGCTCCGCGACGCCGTCCACGACCGACCACGCTTCGAGCGTGTGCTCACTCGTGAAAATCCACTCGACGCGGTTGCGCCCCGCGCCGTCGAAGAGCAAGGTGAGCGCGGCGAAGCCGAGATCGGACGAGCGGTCGCCCGCCTCGGGCAGTTGGGGCCCGACTTTTGCGACGACCGCCTCGACGCTGAAGTGATCGGCGTTGAACGACTGCTTCGTGCGGACGCCCGCGCGCGTCTTGCTCGCGCTACGCAGCCGCAACTGCCCGCCCGACACTTCGAGCTTGCCGCCGCCCCCGCCCTCGAACGTATATCGCTCCCACTTCGACTCGTCGAGCGCGCTGCCGTTGAACTCGTCGCCCCACTGATCGACCTGCGGCATGGCCGTCTGCGGCGCGGGCGACTGCTGCGGCGGCGGCGGCGGCTGCGGCAACGTCGGCGACGCCGGGCGCGCGCCGGTCGTCGGCGTTGCGTCGCCGCGTCTCGCGTGGCTAAGTGTCGCGCCGGTGGCGGGCGGCTGCGCGGGCAGGCAGCAGAGTGCGGCGAGCGCGAGGGCGTTTGCGGCTGAGTTGATCTTCATCGTCCCTCCCCTTGTTTGCGACGCGGCGACTGCCCGTCGCGCGCGCCTTCAGAAACGCACGTCGGCGAGGCGCCGGACGAGATCGCGTCGCTCCGCTTCGCGGCGCCGCTTCTCCGCCTCGCTCTGCTCTTTGAAGAGCGACAGCTCGCGCAGCGCGTCTTCGGGCCGCCGCAAGCGTTGATAGACGCGCCCCAGGTGGTAGTGCGTCTCGTTGAGATCGGGCGCGAGTTGTTCGGCGCGTTCGAGATGCGCGGCGGCGTCAGCCCAGCGCTCTTCGCGCTCGTAGATTTTGGCGAGCGCGAGGTGCGCCGAGGCGAGCGACGGATCGAGTTCGACGGCGCGCGCCAGATAACGTTCGGCTTTCGCGTTGTCGGCGTCGGGCATCTTGAGCATGGTGTCGGCGGCGAGGTAGTAGAGGACGCCGCGCCGGTCGTCCGCCGCGATGGCGCGCTCGTAGTAGGCGAGCGCCTGCGCGAAGTCGCCGCGCTCGGCGTGCGTCGTGCCGAGGTAGCCGAGCGCGGGCAGCGAGCGGGGATCGAGTTCCAGCGAGCGGCGGAAAGACTCTTCGGCCTCCGCGTTCTTGCCGTCGGTCAACTGCGCGACGCCGAGCGCGAGCCACAGGCGCGACGACGAAGGAAAAAGTTTCAGCGCCTCGTTCAGACGGATGACTGCCGCGGCGGGCGCGCCCGTGTCGGTGAGCAGCAGGGCGTAGCGGAAGCGGTACGACTCGTTTTTCGGATCGCGCGCGATGGCGAGCCGCATCGCGGGGATCGCGTTCTCGGCGTGGCCCGCGGCCTCGTACACGTCCGCGAGTTCGGCGTACACGGGCGCGGCGTCGAGC
>JAIVGV010000506.1 GCA_020201365.1 Acidobacteriota bacterium | reverse complement strand
ATTGATCTTCCAGCCGCTCACGTCAAATCCGCTGTCGCTGTTGTTATAAAGCTCGACGAACTCGTCGTTCGCGCCTACCGCGCCGCGCGTGCGGAATTCGCTGATGACGATCAGTGGGCTCGGTGTTGGCGTCGGCGCCGGAGTGGGCGAAGGCGTCGGCGTGGGTGTTGGAGTGGGAGCCGCGACGATGATCGTCGCCGGATCGCTTGCGAGCGTGGCGGCTCCGACGGTCGCGGTCGCGGTGATCTGGGCAGCTCCGACGTCGCGCCCGCGCACCAGCGCCGTCGCGGTTCCTGCGGACGAGTCCTGTGAGGACGCTTCGATCTCCGCGGCGCGCGCGTCGCTCGAAGCGAAAGTGACGAGCGCGCCCGCGAACGGTTGACCGAACTGATCGAGCGCGCGCGCCGCGAACTGCTGCGCGTCGCCGACGAAGAGACTCGCGGAAGACGGTGAGAGTTCGACGCGCGCCAGCACAGGCGGCGGCGGGTTGACGGTCAAAGGCGCGGCGGCTTCGAGCCCGCCCGCGCGTGCGCGCACGGTCGTCGTGCCAGCGGCGAGTGCCGTGGCGTTGGTGCCCGCGCCCGTCTGCGGCGCGAGCGAGACTTTCGCCGCGTCGCCCGCGTCCCAGATGAAGGAGATGTTTGTGATCTCTACTTCCGCGCCGGAGACGTTGGCGAAGGCGCGCGCGGCGAAGGTTTGGCGCCCGCCGACGCCGAGCGCGGCTGACCGCGGCGCGATCTCGATGCGGGAGAGCGCGTGCGAGCCGAAGGGCGTGCCGTCGGCGCGCGTGCCGGGCGAGAAGACGCGCGCGGCTGCGTTCAGAGCATTCGCGTGCGCGACGAACGAACCGCCCGCGTTGCCGTCGCCCGCGTCGGGCGAGCGCGTGAGCGACTGATCGGTCGGCGCGGCGGGCGCGCTCTGCGCCGCGCTGCCGAAGGCTTGCGAGGCGATCAGGATGTCGCCGTTTGCCGTCGGCAGTTTGATCGTGACGATGTCGCCGCCGTCGTTCAAGCCGAGCGAGCCGGTGGCGAAGACGAGCGCGCCGCCGAAGGCTGGATCGCTTGGGTTGAAAGTCGCCACGTTAGCGCCGCCGAAGACGACGGCGGCTTGTCCCGCGGCGAGCGTCGTGTTTGCGGGGAAGGTGAAGCGATTGCTGGTCGAGTCGGCGACGACGAAGCCTGAGAGATCGAGCGGCGCGTCGGAATAATTGACGAGCTCGACGAACTCGTCGTCGTCCGAACTCCTCACGCCGTCGCGGTTCGCGTCGCCCTCGACGGCGGTAGTGTTCGCGTTGTCGGGCGGCACGTCGGCGAGAACCTCGTTGACGGCGAGCGGCGCGCGCGCCGTGAGCGAGGCGCGACCGGAGACCGTCCCGCCCCTGCCGTCCTGCGCCGTCGCGATGACCTCGACCGTGCCGAGCCCGACGCCGCGCGCCAGACCGTCCGCAGACACGGAAGCGATCTGGCGGTCGGTCGTCGTCCAGGCGAAAGAGACGTTCGCGACGGGCAGCCCGTTCTGATCGAGAGCCGTCGCGCCGAACTGCTGAGGCTGGCCGCGGTTGATGACAGCGCCCGCGGGAGAGACGGCGACGCGCGCGACGGCGGGCGGCGGGCGTTTGCTCTCCAGCGTCGCCTCGTTGCTCGCGACGGCGCGCGCGCCGTCGCCCGCGGTCGCGGTGATCCGCGTCGTGCCTTCGCTCTTCGCGACGACGGTGGCGGTCGCGCTCGCGCCGCCCGCGTCGTTCGTTACAGGATCAATTGTCGCGACGTTCGTGTCGCTCGAAGAGAAGGCGAAGGTCGCGCCCGCGAACGGCTGCTCGAACTGGTCGAAGGCGCGTGCGTTGAACTGTTGTGAGGCGCCGACGAAGACTGACGCGCTCGCGGGCGACAACTCGACGCGCGTGAGGACGGGCGGCGGCGGGTTGATCTTGATCGCGGCAGACGACTCTTGACCGCCGGCGCGTGCGCGCAGCGTGAAGCCGCCCTGAGTGGCGGCGGCGAGGGTCGTCTGCGTGCCGGAGGCGTGCGAGAGCATCGCCTTCGTCGCGTCGCTCACGTCCCAGGCGAAGGAGACGTTCGCGAGTTCGGCGTCGCCCGCAGGCGTGCTGACGAAGGCGCGCGCCGTGAAGGTTTGCGACGCGCCGGTGCCGAGCGTCGCGCCGTTCGGCGTGATCTCGACGCGCGTGACGGGCGCGGAGTCAAATGGCGTGCCGTCGGGGAGCGTGCCGGGCGAGTAGGGGCGACCCGCGGAGCTTGCCGCGGAGAGGTGCGCGACGAATGCGTCGCCTAAGCCGACGCCGCCCGCGGCGCGCTCGCGCGTGAGGGACTGATCGCCCGGCGCGGGCGCGCCGCCTTGCGAGCCGTAAGCCTGCGAGGCGAGCGTGATGTCGTCGCCGCCGACTTTAAGTTTTAGTGAGACGGTGTCGCCCGTGTCGTTGAGGCTGAGCGCGGAAGCCTTGAAGACGCGGGAGCCGCCGAAAGCCGGATCGCTCGCGTTCGGCGCTCCGCCGCCGAAGACGACGACTGCGGCGTGCGCGGCGAGTGACGCGCCGGCGGGGAAGGTGAAGCGATCAGAGGTCGAATCGGAGAGGCGCACGCCGGACAGGTCAACGGGCGATTCGGACGGGTTGAACAGCTCCACGAACTCGTCGTCGCCGGTGCTGCGCGTGCCGTCGCGGTTCGCGTCGCCTTCGACCGCGACGGTCTTCGGATCGTCGGGCGGAACGTCAGCGAGAATCTCGCTGAAGATGACGGGGAGCCTCACGTCAAACGTCGCGCTCGACGTCAACGTGCCGCCCGCGCCGTCTTCGGTCAGAGCCTCGACCGTCGCCGCGCCGAAGCCCGCGCCGCGCGCGAGCCCGCCGGCGTCAACCGTGACGACGGAAGTGTTGAGCGAGCGCCATGTGAAGGTCGCGTCGCCGACGGGCTGATCGTCTCGGTCGAAGGCGCGCGCGGCGAGTTGCAGCGTCGCGCCGCGGTTGATCGCCGGGGTCCTTGAGCGCGCGTGCCGTGCCGTCCTGCCCGACGGAGGCGACCGACGGGTCGCGGGCCTGCCAGCGGAAGATGACGCCCGGCAGCTCCTGACCCGCTCCGTCGTAGGCGTGCGCGGTGAACTGTCGCGACTCGCCGGGCTGAACGGTCGCGCTCGCGGGCGAGATTTCGATCCGCGCGATGGGGGCGGTCGTCGCGAAAGGCGAGCCGTCCATGCGCGTGCCGGGGGAGAAGAGGCGGCTCGAAGCGCCTTCGAGCGACGAGTGCAAAGCGAAGTCGCCGAGGATGTCGGGGGCGCGCGTGAGCGACTGATGGCGGTCGCCCGCGAGCGCGGACTCGCCGCCGTAGGTCACCTCCTCGATGAGCGCGCCGCCGGGGTCGAGCAGTTGAACCGTGTCGCCGCCGTTGAGTAGTGAGAGACCGCCGGACGAAGCCGTGAGGACGAGCGCGCCGCCGAAAGCCGCGTCGAGCGGGTTGAAGGTCGCGGCGTTCGCGCCGCCGAAGACGACCGCCGCCGTGCCGGGCAAGAGGAGCGTGCCCGCCGCGAAGACGTGGCGCGCGGTGCGGGTGTTCGCCGCATCGAGCGTGGCGAGCTGGCAGCCGCCGAGGTCTAGATCAACTCCCGCAGCGTTGACGATCTCGACGAACTCGTCCTGCGAGGCGCTGCGCGTGCCGTCGCGGTTGGCGTCGCCCGCCGCGCCCGCGGGCGGGTCTGCGAGCACCTCGTTGATGACGAGCGTGAGCGGGTAGGCGGCGAGAGAGCTGTGCGCGGTCGCGTCGCCGGACGAGGCGCTGATCTTGGTCGCGCCCGCGCGGAAGGCGTGTGCGACGCCCGCCGCGTCAACCGTCGCGACGCTCTCGGCTTCGGACGAGAACGAGACGGGAGCATTCAAGATTTCCAGTCCGTCCTCGTCGT
>JAIVGV010000505.1 GCA_020201365.1 Acidobacteriota bacterium | reverse complement strand
GCGTGACGTTGCTCTGTCCGCGGTTACGACGCCGGGTAGCTTCGGGAGTGAGAGAGCTTCAGACGCGTTTCGTTAAGACTGCTTCGGCGCTCAAGGAATTGCAGTGACCCGTCCGCCATGCGCGTGTGCGTCGCCAGAAACGGTCCGCTGACCTACTCGGAGACCTTCGTCCGGCAGCACGTCACCGATCTCCCGGCTGAAACCGTGCTGCTCGACAATTGGCCCCCGTGGGCGGAGTCGGGTTCCCGTTGGGGGAGAACTCTGCCGGGGCGAGCCTTCCAGCGCGCGTCGCGCCTGCTCTCGCCCGGAGGGTACGAACGGCGCATCACCTCGGCGTACGTCCAGCACTTCCGGCGGCGGCGGGTTGACGCCGTGCTCGCCGAGTTCGGACCGACCGGGGTCGCCGTCATGGGCGCCTGTCGGCAACTCGGTCTGCCGCTCGTCGTCCACTTCCACGGTTACGACGCGAGCGTGCGGCAGGTGTTGGAGCGGTACGCCGCGGGCTATCGCGTGATGTTCCGGCAGGCGGCGGCTTTGATCTCGGTCTCGCGCGAGATGCAGAGAAGGCTGATCGAAATGGGAGCGCCGCCCGACAGGGTGCATTACAACCCGTGCGGCGTTAACTGCGAGCTGTTCGACGGCGGCGACCCGGCGCGCTCGCCGCCGCTCGTCTTGGCTGCCGCGCGCTTCGTCGAGAAGAAGGGTCCGCAACTGACGCTCGCCGCCTTCGCCGAGGCGCTGCGGCAATGTCCGGAAGCGCGCCTGCGCATGATCGGCGACGGCCCGCTGCTCGGAGAATGCCGGAGGCTTTCCAAGAGCCTCGCGGTTGATCACGCGGTCGCGTTCCTGGGACGCCAGCCGCACCACGTCGTCGCCGAAGAGATGCGGCGCGCGCGCCTCTTCGCGCAGCACTCGGTCGAAGCCGCTTCGGGCGCGGTCGAAGGGACGCCGGTCGCGATCCTCGAAGCCGGGGCGAGCGGCTTGCCCGTCGTCGCCACCCGCCACGGCGGCATCCCGGACGTCGTCATAGATGACGAGACGGGACTGCTCGTCGAAGAGCGGGACGTCGCCGGGATGGCGCGCCGGATGCTCCGCCTCCTGCGCGACCCGACGCTCGCCGCGTCGCTCGGCGGCGCGGCGCGTCGGCGCGTCGGCGCGCACTTCTCGGCGGAGCGCAGCATCGCCCGCCTGTGGACGATCATAAAGGAGTGTAGCGCCGCCCCGTCCGCACGCCACTCGGAAATTGGCTCTTGCGCGCGCGGCTCGCGCGGGTAGCATTGCGTCCGGAGACGGCGGCGCGATTTTTTTTGCGAGCGCCGGATAAAAACGACGGAGGGGAATCGCTCGTGGAAAATTTTGCGCCCACAGACAGGACGCGGCTCAGGCGTCTGCCGCAGCGCGGCTCTTTCGAGCGCGATGTCGTTTACCGGATATTAGACGAGGGGCTCGTCTGCCACGTCGGCTTCGTCGCGGACGGTCAGCCCGTCGTCATCCCGACGGGCTACGGGCGCGCGAATGATACGCTCTACGTCCACGGCTCGGCGGCGAGCCGCATGCTGCGCACGCTCGCGGGCGGCGTCCGCGTGTGCGTGACCGTGACGTTGCTCGACGCGCTCGTGCTCGCGCGCTCCGCTTTTCATCATTCGATGAACTACCGCTCGGTCGTCGTCTTCGGCACGGCGGCGGCGGTCGAGGACGCGGCGGAGAAGTGGGAGGCGCTGCGCGTCATCACGGAGCACATCGTGCCGGGTCGCTGGTCGGACGTGCGCGAGCCGGACGAGTCGGAGCTGAAAAAAACTCTCGTGCTCAAGCTCCCGCTCGCCGAAGCCTCGGCGAAGGTGAGGACGGGCCCGCCCGTTGACGACGAGCCGGACTACGAGCTGCCCGTCTGGGCTGGCGAACTCCCGCTCCGAATCGTGCCGGGCGAGCCCGTCGCAGACCCGCGACTCGCGCCCGACTCGTCGCCGCCCGCGAACGTCGTCAACTACTCAAGACCTCGTTGAACCGCACGGCACGCCGACGTGACAGGACTCGCGCGGATCGGCTATCCTTTCACGGCTTCGGGCGATTAGCTGTTACCTGTTAGCTTCCGACTTGAGCTGACGGCTAACAGCTAATCGCTTCTTCCGGAGAGGTGCAGGAGTGGTTGAACTGGCAGCACTGGAAATGCTGTGTACGGGGAACCGTACCGTGGGTTCGAATCCCACCCTCTCCGTCATAATCTAAGGCGGAAGTCGGAAGGCGGAAGGGTGAAGCCGGAAGACTTAAAAGAGCGGACGAAGTCGTTCGCCTTGCGCGTCATCAAGCTCTACATCGCACTGCCGCAGAGTGTCGAGGCGCAGGTACTCGGCAAGCAGATTCTGCGCTCAGGCACGTCCGTAGGCGCGCAATATCGGGAGGCTCAGCCTGCCAAGTCAACAGCCGACTTCATCAGCAAGGTCGAGGGCGCGTTGCAAGAGTTGGACGAGCCCTCTTACTGGCTCGAACTGCTGGAAGAGTCGGGCATCCTCGCGGCGGAACGGCTGAGCCCGCTCCGCGCCGAAGCGGAAGAGTTGACCAAAATCTTGGTGACCATCGCCAAGCACACGAAACAAAACCGGCGGGGCTAAAAAGCGCAACCCTCATCTTCACGCTTTCCTTCTTCCGCCTTCCTCCTTCATACTTAGGCATGATGGAAGACGACAAGCTGGCGGCGGACGAACTGCGCCGCGAGGTGCAGCACGAGTCGGTGAAGGCGCGGGTGGAGTCGGACGTGAACGCGGAGATCGCCGCGCGCGCCGACCGCGCGACGCCCCGCGAGGCGCGCGCGATGGAAGAAGTCGCGGGCGAGTTCCGCGCGAAGGCTGTAGATGAGGTCGTCGAGACCGAGCGCGAGGTGGAGCGCGCGCGGGGCTTGGCGCGCGTCTCGCAGGTCGTTGATTACGTCTTCTACCTGATCTACGCGCTGCTGGGGATGCGCTTCTTCCTGAACCTGCTCGGCGCGCGTCCAGGTGCGGGCTTCGTGCGGTTCATCAACACGGTGACCGACCCGTTCTACGCGCCGTTCAAAGGGATCGTGCCGACGCCCTCGACCGCCGAAGGCTTCCGCCTCGCGCTGCCGATCCTCGTCGCGCTCGTCGCCTACATCCTGCTCCACCTCGCGATCAACGGGCTGCTGCGACTGCTCGCGCACCGCAAGACGGCGATCTGAAAGGC
>JAIVGV010000027.1 GCA_020201365.1 Acidobacteriota bacterium | reverse complement strand
GTGCAGGCGGCGCTCGGCGCGGACGTCGTGATGGTCTTGGACGAGTGCGCGCCGGGCGAGGCGTCGCACGAGGAGGCGCGGGCGTCGTTGGAGTTGACGGCGCGCTGGGCGCGTCGCTCGCGCTTGCGCTTCGACGAGTTGCAGCGCGCGGGCGCGGACTTAGGAAGAAGGGAAGGGCACGACCCTGCGGTCAACGGCGCGCAGGCGCTCTTCGGCATCGTGCAGGGCGCGGCGCACGCGGACTTGAGGAGAGAGAGTCTCGCGCGGACGGTCTCGATAGGGTTCGACGGCTACGCCATCGGCGGACTTTCCGTCGGCGAGGCGAAGCCGGTGATGTACGACACGATTGAGGTGCTCGCGCCGCTGATGCCGCGCGAAAGCCCGCGTTATCTGATGGGCGTCGGCACGCCCGAAGACTTGATCGAGGCGGTCGCGCGCGGCGTGGACATGTTCGACTGCGTGCTGCCGACGCGCAACGGTCGGACGGGGCAGGCTTACACCTCGCGCGGTCGCCTGAGCCTCAAGAACGCGCGCTGGGCGTCCGACACGCGCCCGCTCGACGAGACTTGTCCGTGCTCGGTCTGCCGCCGACACAGCCGCGCGTACCTGCGTCATTTACATATGACGGGCGAGATGTTGGCGGGAGTGCTCGTCACGCACCACAATCTGGCGTTCTACCTTGACACCATGCGGCGCGTGAGGCAAGCTATCCGGTCTGGTGATTTCACGCGATTTCGGCGGGAGTTCACAGAGGGGTTGAACTCCGGTCTGGACTGACTCGCGCCCCGAAATTTCGGCTCGCGAGCCCGCGTGGGAGCACGAATCCCCGGCGCACAAACTTTCAACCACATGACACTTGCTCTGTTACAGGCGGCGGGCGGCGGCGGGTCGTTTCTCGTCTCGCTGATGCCCTTCTTCCTGATCTTCGCGGTCTTCTACTTCCTCATCATCATGCCGCAGCGCAAGCGCCAGCAGCAGCTCCAGGCGACCATCGCGGAGCTGAAGTCGGGCGCGCGCATCGTCACGACGGGCGGCATCGTCGCCACCGTCACGGCTGTCAAGGACAAGACGCTGATCGTCCGCACCGCGGACAAGTCCATGCTCGAAATCACTCGCGCCGCGGTCGCCGGGCTCTACGAGGGGGGCGAGGCGGCGTCGTAAAGCTTTCCGTCGCGGCGTCGAAGATCGAGGACGATCACGCGCCGCGTTTTTTCGCCGCACAGTTTCGTCGCAGGTTTTTCGTCATGAAGAGGAATCTCACGCAACGCTGGATCATCATCGCCGCCGTCACGCTCGTCGGGCTCTTCGTCATCTTCCGCCCGCGCGACGCCGAGGGGAATTTGCGCCGCCCGACCGCGCACGACTTTACTTTCGCGGGCTTGAAGCAGACGCTCGCGGGCAACATCCACCTCGGGCTCGACCTGCGCGGCGGCTCGCACCTCGTCATGCAGGTGCAGGTGCCGGAATACCTGCAGCGGCTGACGGAGAACGCGGCGGTCGGCGTCGAGAAGGCGGCGAAGGACGCGGGCTACGACGTGAAGGAGTCGCGCCCGCAGGTCGGCGGCGGCAACTACCAGGTCGTGCTCACGCTCAACGACGCGTCGAAGGTCTCGGAGGCGCGCGACGAGATTCCGCGCAAGGTCGATCTCTCGGCGTTCTCGCCCGCCGTCAACGGCAACGCGATCACCTGGACGATGACCGGCACGGCGCAGAGCACGCTCGGCGAGCAGGCGGTGGATCAGGCGCTCAAGATCATCGAGACGCGCATCAACGCCGTCGGCGTCTCGGAGCCCACCTTGCAGCGCCACGGCGCGACGGGGTCGCACCAGATCCTTTTGCAGATGCCCGGCATCCAAGACCCGGAGCGCATCAAGAAGCTGATCGTCGGCGAGTCGCGGCTCGAGCTGATGCAGGTCGCGAGCCCGCAGGGGCAGGGCTTCCGCACGTTCAACTCCGAGCAGGAGGCGCTCGCAGACCTCGGCGGGCAGCTCCCGCCCGACCGCAAGATTCTCCCCTACGCCGAGCGCGACGAGCCGACCGCCGCGGGCGACACGCAGGGTCAGCCGAAGCCGAGCCAGCCGACGAAGTACGTCGTCGTCCAGACGCCCGCGATCGTTGACGGCACGGAGCTGCGCTCGGCGGACGCGCGCTCGCGCACGGGCACGGACTCGAACTACGAGATCGACTTCACCTTGAAGCCCAACGCGGCGCAGAAGTTCGGCGCGTGGACGGGCGCGAACATCGGCAACTTCCTCGCCGTCGTCCTGAACGATCAGGTGAAGAGCGCGCCCGTCATCAAAGGGCAGATCACCGACAGCGGCATGATCGAGGGCAACTTCACGAAGCAGTCGGCGGAAGACCTCGCGATGACGCTGCGCTCGGGCGCCCTCCCGGCGAAGCTCGTCTACCTCGAAGAGCGCACGGTCGGACCGAGCCTCGGAGCCGACTCGATCCGCGCGGGCGTCACCGCCTCGCTCGTCGGCTTGCTGCTCGTCGTCCTCTTCATGCTCTTCTACTACCGCGGGTCGGGCGTCAACGCCGTCGTCGCGCTGCTGCTGAACATGATCCTGACCGTCGCGGCGCTCATCATGTTCGACGCGACGCTGACGCTGCCCGGCATCGCCGGACTGATCCTGACCATCGGCATGGCGGTGGACTCGAACGTGCTCATCTTCGAGCGCATACGCGAGGAGATGGGCACGGGCAAGACCATCCCGTCGGCGGTCGAGCAGGGGTTCGCGCGCGCCTTCGTGACGATCATTGACACCCACGTGACGACCATCGTCTCGTCGCTCTTCCTGTTCGTCTTCGGCACGGGACCGATCCGCGGCTTCTCCGTCACGCTCGTCCTGGGCTTGCTCGTCAACCTCTTCTCGGCGGTCTACGTCTCGCGCACGATCTTCATCTGGCACCTGAATCAGAAGGGGAGGCGCGCCGACTCGCTCAGCATCTGACGAAGTACTGAGTGCTGAGTACTGAGGACTGAGAAAAAACTCTCGTCTTCATTCTCAGCACTCAGCACTCAGCACTCAGCACTTTTATGGTAAGACTCTTTCACAACGTAGACATCGACTGGCTGGCGAACCGGCGGGCTTTCATCGCCGTCTCGATCCTGCTGATGCTCGCCGGGATGGGATCGGCCGTCTTCCGCTACGCGCGCGGGCAGGCGCCGTTCAACCTCGGCGTGGACTTCAAGGGCGGCACGCTCATCACGGCGAAGTTCAAGGAGCGACCTTCGCCCGAAGCGATCCGCGCGGCGCTGCAGAACGCGCAGGTGCACGACGCGATCATTCAGGCCGTCGGTGACAAGCCGGACGAGGTCTTGATCAAGCTGCCGCGCCTGGGCTCCGAGGAGAACGCGCAGGATCAGGCGCAGGTGGACGTGGGGCGCACGAAAGTCGCCGACGCGCTCAAAACCTTCGGCGCGCAGGTCGCGGCGGATCAGGAGTTCCCGGCGCAGGGCAACGCCTTCAAGATCGTCGGCACGGACGCGGTCGGCGCGGTCGCGGGCGCGGCGCTGAGGAACCAGGCGGTCGCCGTCACCCTGCTCGCGCTCGTCGGCATCCTCTTCTTCATCTCGGTGCGCTTCGAGTGGACTTACGGCGCGGCGGCTGTGATCGCCGTCTTCCACGACGTGCTCGTGACTTTGGGCATGTTCTCGATCTTCCAGTGGGAGATCAACCTGACGGTCATCGCGGCGCTCCTGACGCTCGTCGGCTTCTCCGTGAACGACACCATCGTGACGTTCGACCGCATCCGCGAGAACCTGCGCCTGCACCGCCGGGAGTCGCTCTACAAGATCACGAACGACTCGATTAACCAGACGCTCTCGCGCACGATCATCACTTCGGGTCTGGTCTTCCTCTCCGTCATCGCGATGGTCGTCTTCGGCGGCGAAGTCCTGCGCCCGTTCTCGCTCGCGCTCGTCATCGGCATCGTCTTCGGCACCTACTCTTCGATCGCCATCGCGAGCCCGATCATGGTCTGGTGGCAGCAGCGGCTCGACCGGCAGACGCCGCGCCCGGCGAAGGCTGCCGAAGCGCGCGCCGGGGCGGGCGGGGGAGCCGCGCCGTCGCGCGCGCCGCGCGCCCGCGCGGCGGCTTCGGGTCGCTCGCAACGCGCGGCGCGCTAGCGAGTTAAACGCCGGTCGGACGCGCGGACTTTGCGCTTGACTAAACGCGCCGAGCGACATAGACTCAGCGACGTTGCTGGCTAATTAAATAGTTTCTGCGAGACGCGCAGGCACTCTCCGCAAGGGACGGGAGTGCGCTGCGGCGTCCCGCGCGACCCTTAAGGCGGGCTGCTGCCCCGCGCGCGCGTTCGCGCCTCCTTCGTGGCGGACGACGCGCTCCCGCCCGCCCCGGTCGCCGTAGCACCCCCGGAATTTTAGTTCACTAACAACTTACCCGGTTACTTCGGCAGGACGTTCGGGAACATAACGCTTCTCTCCGGTATCTAAGGTGGCGCGGCGCGCGCGCGACCGCTAGGCATCGGAAGAGGGAGGGATCAGATGTTCGAGAACTTAGTCGAGTCCACTTCGCACAAGGACGACATCTCGCGTAAGGGCGGCTTCTTCTTAGGCACGCTCGCCATCTACGCCGTGCTCTTCGTCGTCATCGGCGTCGTCGGCATCATCACCTACAACGACCGGCTGGACGCGCAGAACATGGAGCTGATGACGATGGTCGCGCCCGTGCCCATCCAGGAGCAGCACCAGGAGCAGAAGCAGGAGCAGGCGAAGCCGCAGGAGACGCACGAGCAGCAGGTCGCCACGCGCACGGAGTTCGTCGCCTCGAACCTCGACCCGACGAAGGTGCCGCAGAAGGTGGAGAACGTGGCGTCGAAGATTCCGCCGGTGCCCGTGACCGGCGCGGTGCTCGGCAGATCGAACACCGATCCCGTCGGCGGCGGCGCGCCGGTCGGCGTCGGCACGGGGACGGTCAGCGCCCCGACGAACACGGGTCCGCCGAGGGTCGTCGTCCAGACCGAGGACGAGCCGCCGCCTCCGCCGACGCCCGCGCCGAAGAAGAACGTGACGATTTCGGGCGGCGTCATGAACGGCAGGGCGATCGCGCGACCGCAGCCGCCCTACCCGCCGATCGCTCGCGCGGCGCGCGCTTCGGGAGTCGTCCAGGTGGCGATCACGGTGGACGAGTCGGGCAAGGTGATCTCGGCGCACGCCATCTCGGGTCACCCGCTGCTGCAGCAGGCGGCGGTCTCCGCCGCTTACGGCTGGCGCTTCTCGCCGACGCTGCTCTCGGGGCAGCCCGTGAAGGTCACCGGCACGATCACTTTCAACTTCACCCTGCAGTAGCCTCGCGGGCTCTCGGGGGCGGCGCGCGCAGTCGCTTCAAACGCGGTAACGGTCGGCTGTCACGAGTCGCCCGCCCCCGAGCCGCCATCATTCCGGCGCGAGCGGATCTCGCGCCCGCTATCGTCGAGACCGAAAATTATTTGGAGGGTTCTACCGTGACAACGCTGATGACGAGTTTACTCGGAACCAAGACGCTCGGCTTACTCCTCTTCCTGCAAGACGCCGCCGCGCAGCCGGCGGGTGGCGCCAACCAGGAGGGCAACAACATGGCGAACGCCTTCACGATGCGCGAGATGATCCACAACCTGGGTCCGGTCGCCATCGGCGTCATCGCCGTGCTGCTCATCATGTCGATGTACTCCATCGCCGTGATGGTCGAGCGCTTCCTGACCTACCGCGCCGCCAAGCAGCAGTCGCGCGAGTTCGCCCCGCGCGTCGCGCAGGCGCTGAAGAACGACCGCATCGACGAGGCGATCACCATCGCCGACAAGCACAAGAAGTCGCACCTGGCGATGGTGGTGAACGCGGGGCTCCACGAGTTCCGCGCGCACGAGTCGGGCGCAGACCTCTCCGGCGAGGAGATCGACGCGTCGAAGCGCGCGCTGCAGCGCGCCATCGCGATCAAGTCGGCAGAGTTCCGCCGCGGTCTCTCGGGTCTGGCGACCATCGGCTCGACCGCCCCGTTCGTCGGTCTGTTCGGCACGGTCTTCGGCATCATCGCCGCGTTCACGGGCATGAAGAACGCCGAGTCGGCGGGCATCGGCGCGGTCGCCGGCGGCATCGCCGAGGCGCTTTTGACGACCGCCCTCGGTCTCGCCGTGGCGGTGCCGGCGGTCTGGGTGTTCAACTACTTCACGGGCAAGGTGGACGGCTTCGTGATCGAGATGGACAACTCCGCCTCGGAGCTCATTGACTACTTCATCAAGAACCGCACGCGCCAGTTGAAGGCGTAAGGCGCGCGCGCCGCGCCGCGGGGAGTCCTGCAAGTTTTGACGGTCCGGGTTTGGCGGGCGTCCGCGCGCACGTTACGCGCTCGGCGCGGCGCCCGCGAGACGAGTGTGACGAGGAGAGTGCTCTCATGGGAATGGCTGCTGGCGGGAACGACAAGTTCAACTCCGAGATCAACGTCACGCCGATGGTGGACATCATGCTCGTGCTGCTGATCATCTTCATGGTGGTCACGCCGCTCCTGCAGTCGGGCGTCTCGGTCGCGCTGCCGAAGGACATGCGCAACCCGGAGGAGGACAAGAACATCATCAAGGAGTCCTCCTTAGTCGTCGCCATCACGAAGGACAACGAGTACTACGTCGGCAAGGAGAAGATCGACATCGGCGACCTGAAGGATAAAGTCACGAAGGCGATGGAGAACAAGGAGCCGCAGGATCGCATCGTCTACATCAAGGCTGACGTGGCGGCGAACTACGGCAGCGTCGTCGAGGTGATCAACTCGATCCGGCAGGCTGGCATAGATCAGATCGGTCTCGTCGCCGACAAGAAGAAGGGCGGCGGAGCCGCGCCCGCGCCCGCGCCCGCCGCCTGACGCGCCCGGCGACGAGGGTTGCGCGGCGGCGGCAGTTGGGGCGAGATCAGGTTTTTCGACGGAGGGGGTTTCTAGCGATGGGAATGAGTGCTTCGGGCAGCCACGGCGAGACCCGTGCCGTGCCCTACATCAACGTGACGCCGCTCATTGACGTGCTGCTCGTGCTGCTGATCATCTTCATGGTCATCACGCCCCTGAAGCCGACCCGCTTCAAGGCGCTCGTGCCGACGCAGCCGCCGCCGAGCCAGGTCGAGGTCAAGCCGAACCCGCTCACGCTCGTCGTCTCCATCGAGAAGGATCTGAAGCTCAAGCTCAACCTCGACGATGCGGGCTCGGTCAACGATCCAGCCCCCCTGAGCCAGATGCTCACCTCGACGTTCAAGACGCGGCGCGAGAACCACGCCTACGCGCCGGGCATGGAGAACCGCACCGACCTGCCCGAAGAGGACAGGATCGCGAAGGCGGTCTTCGTCAAGGCGCCGCAGTCCATGAAATACATCGAGGTCGTCAAGGTGATTGACGCCATCAAGGGGGCGGGCGGCAACCCCATCGGCTTGCAGATAGACGATCTGGCGCAGTAGTTGTTGTAGCGCGCGAGGGCGACACTGTCGCGGTAATTTTCCCGGCGTCGGCAGCAGTTTCAGTCCGAAGCCTTCTAGGCGCAAAACGAGTGGCGGCGACGAGGGCTCGCGCGAGCGGGTCTCGCCCCGTCACTCGTCGGTCTTTGCCTGAGCGCCTTACCGAAATTCCTTCGGGAGTTAAAATAGATGCGACTCTCTCAGCACCGTCTCTCCTTCATCGCCGCCATCGCCGCCGCGACGGCGCTCTCGTCCGGCTGCAGCATGGTCAACAAGCTGCGCGCCAAGAGCCAGCTCAACGACGGCGCGCAGGCTTACCGCAACAAGAACTTTACCGAGGCGCAGGAGCACTTCCAGAAGGCGCTCGAACTCAACCCGGAGCAGCCGAACGCCCGCCTCTTCATCGCCCGCTCGATCCACGCGCAGTACAAGCCGGGCGTCGAGCAGCCGCAGAACATCGATAAGGCGCGCGAGGCGATCAAGGCTTATCAGGACGTGCTCGAACACGACCCGAACAACGACGACGCCTACAACGCCGTCGTCTATCTCTACCGCATGATCAAGGACGAGAAGAGCGAGCACGACTGGCTGATGAGGCGCGCCACGGCAGACTCGTCGCCGCCCGAAAAACGCTCGCAGGCTTACACGGTGCTCGCCAGCAAGGACTGGCAGTGCTCCTACAACGTCACCGAGCAGGCGGAGAACAAGCAGACGGTGATGAAGAATGATAAAGCCGTCATCCAGTACAAGAAGCCGAAGGCGCAGAAGGACTACGACGACGCGCTGAAGTGCGTCACCGACGGCTTGCAGCTCGCCAACCAAGCCGTGAGCCTCGATCCGAACAGCGAGCAGGCGTGGTCGTTCAAGACGAACCTCCTCTTGGAGCGCGTCAAGCTCGCCAAGATGGACGGCAAGGACAGCGACGCGGAAGACTACCAGAAGCAGGCGGACGCCGCCCAGCAGCGCACCACGCAGTTGAATCAGGAGAACAAGCGCAAGAAGGAGGAGCAGGAGAAGGCGAACGCCGCCAAGGGCAAGAAGGCTTAACGCGACTCGCCCCTCCCGGCCCCCCGCGACACGCAAGCGCGCGCGGCAGGCGACAACTCGCCCCGCCCCCTCATCAAAACAGGTGATGCTCGACATGGAATCGGGCATCACCTATTCTTATTTGGAGCCGCCACGACTCAGCCGTCAGCGATCAGCCGGAAAGGTTTTGCTGAGTGCTGACGGCTGAGCGCCGAAGTAATGATTCGCATCGAGGAGATCGTCGAGAAAGTCAGGCGCAGCCACCCGCAGGCTGACCTCGATCTGCTGCGCCGCGCCTACTTCTTCTCCGCGCGCGAGCACAAGGGGCAGACGCGCGCCTCCGGCGAGCCCTACCTCGTCCACCCTTTGGAGGTCGCCAACATCCTCGCCGACATGAAGCTCGACGAGGTGTCGGTCGCCACCGGGTTGCTGCACGACGTGGTCGAGGACACGCTCGTCGAGCCCGACACCATCCGCGACTACTTCGGCGAGGACGTCTCGCACCTCGTCGAGGGTCTCACCAAGATCGCGCACATCAGCAGCCAGTCGAAGGAAGTCCAGCAGGCGGAGAACGTCCGCAAGATGCTCTTGGCGATGGTTGACGACGTGCGCGTGGTGCTCGTCAAGCTCGCCGACCGCCTCCACAACATGCGCACGCTCCACTACCTCAAGCCGGAGAAGCGCCAGCGCATCGCGCAGGAGACCTTAGACATCTACGCGCCCATCGCGCACCGCCTCGGCATGGGCAAGGTGCGCGGCGAGCTGGAAGACCTGGCGTTCCGCCACCTCCACCCGGAAGAGTACCGCGAGCTCGCCGCGCAACTCGAAAGGCGACGCGCCGAGCACGAGTCGTTCCTCGCGGCGACGACCGCGCGAATCGAGGAGCAGCTCAAAGAGTCCGACGTGCCTTACGTGCGCGTCGAGGGTCGCGTCAAGCGCCTCTACTCGATCTACAAGAAGCTCAGGCGCCAGCGGATCGATCTCGATCAGGTGTACGACCTCGTCGCCGCCCGCATCGTCACGCCCGACAACGACGTGCGCCACTGCTACGCCGCGCTCGGCGTCATCCACAACACCTGGAAGCCCGTCCCCGGTCGCTTCAAAGACTGGATCGGGACGCCCCGCGACAACCTGTACCAGTCGCTCCACACCTCCGTGATCGGTCCCGATGGTCAGCCCTTCGAGATTCAGATCAGGACCGAGGAGATGCACCGCGTCGCCGAGGAGGGCGTCGCCGCGCACTGGAAGTACAAGGAGGGCAGGCGCGGCGCGCACGACGACGACGAGGCTTTCCAGTGGCTGCGCTCGCTCGTCGAGTGGACGCAAGAAGTGAAGGACTCGCGCGACTTCCTCGAATCCCTCAAGCTCGATCTCTACCCGAAGGACGTTTACGCCTTCACGCCGATGGGCAAGATCATCCAGCTCCCGCGCGGCGCGACGCCCGTCGACTTCGCCTACGCCATCCACACCGAGATCGGCAACACCTGCACCGGCGCGCGCATCAACGGTCGCATGGTCTCGCTGCGCACGCCCATCCAGAACGGCGACGTGGTCGAGATCATCCGCTCGCCGAGCGCGCACCCGTCGCGCGACTGGCTCAACTTCGTCGCCACCACGCGCGCCCGCAACCGCGTCCGCCACTGGGTCTCGGAGCAGCAGCGGGCGGAATCAATCGAGATCGGGCGCAAGATGTTCGAGCGCGAGGCGGCGCGCTTCCACCTCTCGGCGAAAAAGTTGTTCGCCGACGGCGGCGGCGAGATGAAGCGCGTCGCGGGCGAGTACGGCTACGGGCGCACCGACGATCTGCTCGCGGCGATAGGCTACGGCAAGATCGTCCCGCGCAACGTCATCGCCAAGTACCTCGGACAGGAGAAGTTCGACGAGCAGGCGCAGAAGCTCGACGGGCGGAAGCCCTCGCGCCTGCGAAGCTCCGTCGAAGCCGTCAAGAAGCTGATCCGCCTCGGCGACGACTCCATCGTCGTGCGCGGCGTGGACGATCTCTTGGTGAACCGCGCGCGCTGCTGCAACCCCGTGCACGGCGAGCCCATCGTCGGCTACGTCACGCGCGGCAAGGGCGTCGCCGTGCACGCGCGCCGCTGCAAGAACGTCCAGCAGTTGATGGTGAACCCCGAGCGGATCGTCGAGGTCGAGTGGGCGGGCAAGCCCGACACGGTCGCCTACGCCGTCAAGCTCCTCGCCGTCACGGAGAACCGCAACGGGATGCTCGCCGGGATCACCTCCGCCATCTCCGACATGAAGACCGGCATCCGCGACGCGCGCGCCACGGTCGGCGCGGACGAGCGCGGTCGCGTCGAGGTCACCGTCGAAGTCTTCGACGTGAAGCACCTCGACAAGGTGATCGGCTCCGTCAAGAAAGTCCCCGGCGTCCTCGACGTGGAGCGCGTCAACGGCGCGGCTTAACGACGAAGCTCGCCGCGAGGGGCGGCGTAAATTAGCCGGTGGCAAGCCGACGCGAGTTCGCGCCGCCGCCGGATCACGAGCGTGAAAATTTTGCTCGCCCCGGCGGCGGCGACGGAACGAACGCGGCTCGCGCTTCCGTCGCCCCGCCGGGGCGATCGCCTCCGCGTAGCTTCGGGCGAAGCATCCCGCGCGCACGAAACTCTCATCAATCATTCCGACGCCTGAACGCCTGCTCGCCCGCGCATCGCGCGCGACGCGAGCCGCGCGTTGGTCAGCGGCGCCGGTTTCTGTTAAAATCCACGATTTGTTTGACGAGTTGGAAAAAGGGGCGAGGCTAACAGTGAGAAGAAGTGTTGCCGCGGACGACGCGCCGCGCGCCATCGGACCTTATTCGCAGGCCATCGAGGCGGGTGGTTTCGTCTTCGCGTCGGGGCAGATTCCGACCGATCCGGGGACGGGCGAGTTCGTCGCCGGGGGCGTGGCGGAGCAGACCGAGCAAGTCTTGAAGAACTTGTCGGCGGTCTTGAAGGCTGCGGGCTGCGGGCTGGTTGACGTGGTGAAGACGACGGTCTTTCTGGCCGACATGGCGGACTTCGCGGCGATGAACGAGGTTTACGGTCGCCACTTCGAGGGCGACCTGCCCGCCCGCTCGACCGTCCAGGCGGCGCGCCTGCCGCGCGACGCGCGCGTCGAGATCGACGCGATCGCGGTCAAACGATGAAGTAGGAACGATGAAGGATGAAGTGAAGACAGTTCATCGTTCATCGTTCCTACTTCATCGTTTGAAAGCCGCTAGGCGGCTTTCTTTCCGCCTTCCGCCTCCCTACTTCCTACTTGCTTTTGACCGCGATCGCGTCGATCTCGACGCGCGCGTCGCGCGGCAGGCGCGCCGCCTGGACGGTCGAGCGCGCGGGCGGGTCGCCCTCGAAGTGGCG
>JAIVGV010000504.1 GCA_020201365.1 Acidobacteriota bacterium | reverse complement strand
CAGGGTGGCCGCGCGCGAGATGCTTCTGCCGGGCGGGATGGCGGGGAGCTTTCAGGTGCTCGTGCAGAAAAAATGAGGGGGCGGTAACATTTTCTCGGCGCGTATCGGCTAGGGTTCGCGCGCGATCTGGTAACGAAATCCAACGGGAGAAACGGAAGATGGCAGAAAACTCAGGCGGCGGCGCGGGGAAAGCTTACGCCGAAGAGGTGTACGAGCTGGCGCTTCGCAACGAAGATTTCCGGCGCGTGCTATTTACGACAGAGCGGTCGCAGCTCGTGCTGATGTCGGTCGCGGCGGGCGAGGAGATCGGCGAGGAGACGCACGACGGCGTGGATCAAGTCCTGATCTTCGTCGCGGGCGAGGGCGAGGCCGTGCTCGCGGGCGCGACAAGACCGGTGCGCGCGGGCAGCGTCGTCGTCGTCCCGGCGGGCACGCGCCACAACTTCATCACGCGCGGCGGCGCGGCGCTCAAGCTCTTAACGGTTTACACGCCGCCCGAACACCCGGACGGGACTGTCCACCGCACGAAGGCTGAAGCGGAAGAGTACGAGCGCGAGCACCACCACTGACGAGCCGGAAAGAAAGGGGAGGGGATCGCCGAACACCGGACGCGGTCACCTAGCGGGGGACGAACTCGATCGTCTTGAGCGCACGCGCCGGCGCGGCGAACCCTTCGACCCACTTGCGCGACCCCTTCGTGTTGTACTTCTCGCCGAACGCCGCGGTCACCGCGTCGCGGAGGCGCGCGCCGCGCACAGGCTTGGCTCGGACGGGGATTTCGCGCGCCCCGATCTGAATCGTCCCGACGGGCTGCTTCTTGAAGGCGCGGAACCAGCCCGTCGGCTTGTCGTTCCAAGAGCGCGCGAAGACCCTGCCTTCGACGACCACGACCCAGACGCCCGTGTAGCGGTGCTCACCCCCGGCGCGCACGCCGAGTATCTTCGCCCCCCGCGCCGCTTCGACGATCGCGTCGGCGAATGTGGCGTCCCCCGCCATCAGAAGATCGAGAACTTGATCGTCAGGTACTTCTTCGGGTTCTGGCGGAAGTCGTAGATGAGCTTGACGGTCTCCGAGGAGAGCTGGTTGACGTTGTTGTAGAGCTGATCGTCGTAGAGGAGCTTGCCCGCCGAGCCTTCGCCGCGCTGGATTCCGGCGACGATGTTATCCACGCGCTCGGCGGTCGTGTTGAAGCGGGCGATGGCCGAGCGGGCGTCGTTGTAGAGCGCCTCGTCGGTGAGGAGCTTCCCGGCGGTGCCGCGACCGGCGCGGATGTCCGCCATGATGGAGTTGAGCTCGTCGGCGGTGCGGTTCAGGCGCGCGACGGTCGAGCGCGTCTCGTTGTAGAGTGCGTCGTCGGTGAGGAGCTTGCCGGCGGTGCCGCGACCGCGGTTGAGGTTGTCGGAAATCTCCTGGAGGCTCGCCGTCATCCGCTCGACGTTGTTGTAGAGCGCGGGGTTGTTGACGAGCTGCCCCGCCGTCCCGTTGCCGGAGCGTATCTGCCGCAAGAGGTCTTGAGTCTCGCGCACGGTGAGGTTGAGGTTGTCGTAGAACGCCTCGTCGTTGACGAAGCGACCGATGGTGCCCTGACCCTGATTGATCTTCGTGGTGATGCCGGTCATCTGCTCGGAGAGCTTGTTGAGCTGATCGACGAGCTGGTTGCCGGAGGCGGTGAGCTGCGCCATGCCGCCCTCGGTCGTCGAGCGCAGCTCCGCGTTCTCCTGCACGGGCTGACCGTTCGACGTGCCCATCGTGACGGTGATGATCTTGTCGCTCCCCAAGAGCGACGGCGCGACGAGCTGGGCGGTCGAGTCGGTGCGGATGAGATCGGTGATGGGCTTGCCGTCCACGGTTGAGTCCACCGAGATGTTCGCCTCGACGCGCGGCGCGTTCGGGTCGTCCGAAGGCGGCAGCAGTTGCACGTCGTCCACCCTGCCGACGCGCACGCCCGCGAGGCGCACCTCCGCCCCCTTGCGCAACCCCTCGGCGCTCGCGAACTTGACCCGCAGGTGCTTCTTCGACTTGAACGAGATGTCGCCCGAGGCGTTCAGGATCAAGACGATCAGCACGACGACCGCGATGAGCACGAAGAGCCCGACGCGCACCTCGCGCAGTCCGATGGTTTTTCTGGCTGGAGGCATGGAATCTAAGTGTGAAGTAGGAAGGCGGAAGGATGAATGTCCGCACGGCTGCGCCGACGCCTGTCAATCACGCTCTCATCCTTCAGCCTTCCGCCTTCCTCCTTGCTTTTCAGTGTCCCCGCAGGAAGCGTTTGATGTACGGGTCTTCGGTCTTGGCGAGCTGCTCGTCGGTGCCGCTGAAGATGATGTTCCCGTCGCGGAGCATCAACACTTTGGTGTTGATGAGGCAGAGCTTCTCGCCCTCCTTCTCGAAGATCACCTCGCCGTCCTCGCCGACAGCCGCGTACTCGCCCGTCAGGTACTCGATGTTGTTCATCTCGTGCGTCACGAAGATTGACGAGACGTCTTCCAGATCGCGCAGCTTGATTGCCAGCTCGCAGATCGTGCGCGCCGTCGGCGGATCGAGCCCGGCGGTCGGCTCGTCGAACATGACGATCTCGGGACCTCCCACGAGCGCGCGCGCGATGCCGACCCTGCGGCGCATGCCGCCCGAAAGCTCGGCGGGCATCTTGTCAATCGCGTCTTCGAGGTTGACGAAGCGGAGCATCCGGCGCACCTCCTGCTCCACCTCGTCTTCCGGCACGCCCTGCTCGTGCAGGCGGTAGGCGACGTTGTCGTACACCGAGATCGAGTCGAAGAGCGCGCCCTCCTGGAAGATCATGCCGAAGCGCTTGCGGACGTGCATCATCTGGAACTCGTTGTAGTCCGTGATGTCCTCGCCGTTGACGATGATGCGGCCCGAGTCGGGCTTGAGGAGTCCGAGCACGAGCTTGATCGTCGTGGACTTCCCGCCGCCCGAGCCGCCGAGGATGATCTTGCACTCGCCCTTCATCACCTTGAAGGAGAGCCCGTCGAGAATCTTGCGGTCGTCGAAGGAGAGGTGCACGTCGCGGAACTCTATCGCGGGGATGGCGCGCGCCTCGTCCTCCTCCGCCGCGAAGGTTGACTCCGCCGCCTCGTGGCTCACCTGGTTGTCCACGTCCGCGGGCGCGGCGCCGCGGTTCAGCGCTGTGTCGGTCGTTGCCATGCGACTCGTCCGTTGCGATCTCTTCCGGTTCGGCTCCCACGCC
>JAIVGV010000196.1 GCA_020201365.1 Acidobacteriota bacterium | reverse complement strand
CACCAGCAGCTCGGCACGCTGAAAGTAGTCGCGGGCACGAACGGCGTCGTGCGCGACACGGAGGTGAAGGAAGGGCAGCAGGTCACGCCGGGCACGGAGCTCGCCCACGTCGTCGAGCCCGAACACCTGAAGGCTGAGCTGCACATCGCCGACTCGCAGATGAAGGACATCGCCGTCGGTCAGCAGGCTTCCGTGGACACGCGCAGCGGCATCATCCCCGGTCACGTCTCGCGCATTGATCCGGCGGCGGTGAACGGCATGGTGACGGTTGACGTGGCGCTCGACGGCGCGCTCCCGCAGGGCGCGCGACCCGACATGAGCGTGGACGGCACGATCGATCTCGAACGCTTGGAGAACGTGCTCTACGTCGCGCGCCCCGCGTTCGGTCAGCCGAACCAGACGGTCGGCATGTTCAAGCTCGAGTCCGACGGCAAGACCGCCGTGCGCGTGCAGGTCAAGCTCGGTCGCGCTTCGGTGAGCAACGTCGAGATTCTCGAAGGCTTGAAGGAGGGCGACACCGTCATCCTCTCCGACACTTCGCAGTGGGACAAGTACGACCGGATACAACTGAACTAAAAGACCGTCCGCTGCCCGTTGTCCGTGGGCAGTCGTTAACTTTCGTCGTTACCGGCTAACTCGTCAGCCGCGCGCAACGGACAACCGACCACGGACAACGGACAGTTTAAGGAGAAACTAATGAGCACAACCCCACTCATCCGCTTGCAGGATGTGAAGAAAGTTTTCTACACCGACGAGGTGGAGACGCACGCCCTGTCGGGGACGCACCTCGACATCGGGCAGGGCGAGTACGTCTCGATCACGGGACCTTCGGGCTGCGGCAAGTCAACGCTGCTCTCGATCCTCGGCTTGCTCGACTCGCCGACGGAAGGCAAGTACTGGCTCAACGGTCGCGAGGTCTCGGAGCTGTCGGCGTCGGAGCGCGCGCGCATACGCAACCGCGAGGTCGGCTTCATCTTCCAGAGCTTCAACCTGATCGGCGACCTCACCGTGTACGAGAACGTCGAGCTGCCGCTGACCTACCGCGGCATCAGCGGCGCGGAGCGCAAGGAGCGCGTGATGGACGCGCTCGAAAAGGTCGGCATGGTGCACCGCGCGAAGCACCTGCCCAGCCAGTTGTCGGGCGGTCAGCAGCAGCGCGTGGCGGTCGCGCGCGCCGTCGCGGGTCAGCCCTTGATCCTGCTCGCCGACGAGCCGACCGGAAACCTCGACTCGAAGAACGGCGAGGCGGTGATGGATTTGCTGCGCGATCTCCACCAGGGCGGCGCGACCATCTGCATGGTCACGCACGACCCGCGCTACGCGCAGTTCGCCGACCGCGCGATCCACCTCTTCGACGGTCGCGTCGTGAAGGAAGAGAGCGTGAGCTTCAAGGAAGACGACGAGCAGGGCGAGACGAACGCGCCGCGCGCCGTCCCGCACGCGGGCGTGATGTAACAGGCAGGGGCGGGGAGGACGGCGGGCGATGGGCGCTCTCATCCAAGACGTGCGGTACGGCTTGCGCGTGCTGGCGAAGCAGCCGGGCTTCGCCTGCGTAGCCGTGCTCGCCATCGCCTTAGGCGTCGGCGCGAACACGACGATCTTCTCCACCGTGGACGCGCTGCTCCTGCGCCCGTTCTCCTTCACGCGCCCCGACCGCGTGCTGATGGTCTGGGAGCGTCTGCCGCAAGCCGGGGTCGAGCGCGGCTCGTTCGCGCCCGCCAACTTCTACGACGCGCGCGAGCGCACGCGCACGCTCGAAAACCTCTCCGCCTACTACGACAAGTCCTACAACCTCAGCGAAGGCGACGAGCCCGAACGCGTCGAGGGCACGGTCGCCTCCGCCTCGCTCTTCGCCGCCGCGGACGCCCGCCCCGCCCTCGGTCGCACGCTCAACGCGCAGGACGAGGAGTGGGGCAAGGACAAGGTCGTCGTCATCAGCGACGGACTGTGGCGTCGCCGCTTCGGCGCGGACACGTCAGTCGTCGGTCGCGTCATACGCCTGAACGGCGCGGGCTACACGGTCGTCGGCGTGATGCCGCGCTCCTTCAGCTTCCCGCCCAACGGCGGCGAGATGTGGACGCCGCTCTCTTTCGACGCGGAAGACTCGACAGATCGCGGCGACCACTTCATGCGCGTCCTCGGTCGCCTGCGCGACGGCGCGACGCCCGCACAGGCGGACGCCGAACTCGCCTCAATCGCCAGGCAGATCGAACAGCAGTACCCGGACACGAACACGGGTCGCACCTTCGGCACGCAGTCGCTCAACGCCTACTACACGCGCGGCGCGCGCCCGTTCCTGCTCGTGCTCCTCGGCGCGGTCGGCTTCGTGTTGCTGCTGGCGTGCGCCAACGTCGCGAACCTGCTGCTCGTGCGCGGCGCGGGGCGGCAGAAGGAGATCGCGATCCGCATGGCGATGGGCGCTTCGCGCGCGCGCGTCGTGCGGCAACTTCTGACGGAGGCGGTCGTGCTCGCGCTGACGGGCGGCGCGCTCGGCGTGCTGCTCGCGGTGTGGGGCGTGGCGCTGACGGAGAAAGCCATGCCGCAGAGCCTCGCGCGCTACATTCCGGGCTGGGAGAACGTCGGCGTCAACAACCGCGCGCTCCTCTTCACGCTCGCCGTCTCGGTCGTCACGGGTCTCGTCTTCGGGCTCGCCCCCGCCTGGCAGGCGACGCGCACGAGCTTCAACGACGCGCTCAAGGAGGGCGGTCGCACTTCGGGCGCGGGCGTGCGCAGCCGACTGCGCTCGCTCCTCGTCGTCGCCGAGGTCACGCTCTCGCTCGTCCTCCTGGTGGGCGCGGGGCTGATGATCAAGAGCTTCGTCCGGACAGCGCGCGTTGTGCCGGGCTTCGATCCGTCGAACGTCGTCGTGATGGATTTGACGCTCGCCGGGGAACGTTACGAGAAGGCTGAGGCGCGCACGCAGTTTTTCCAACAGTTCCTCTCGAAGATCGGGAGCCTGCCCGGCGTCGAGCGCGTCGGCGCCGTGAACGTGCTGCCGATGAGCCGCAGCAACACGGGCGCGAGCTTCAAGGTGGTCGGGCGCACGCCGCCGCCGAAAGGTCAGGAGCCGGAGGCGGGCTGGCACGCGTCGAGCCCCGGCTACACGGCGGCGATGCGCATCCCGCTCCTGCGCGGTCGCTACTTAAACGACCAGGACGACCGACAGGACGCGCCGCGCGTCGTCCTCATCAACGAACTGCTCGCCTCGCGCTTCTTC
>JAIVGV010000503.1 GCA_020201365.1 Acidobacteriota bacterium | reverse complement strand
GAGAGTGCGCGCGGGAAGGGAGTGGGGCGCGGGCTGCTCGCGGCGCTCGTCGAGGAGTCGGAGCGCAGCGGGCTGTGGACGCTACAGGCGGGCGTGCTCGCGGAGAACGCGGCGAGCATCCGTCTGCACGAGCGCTGCGGCTTCCGCGTCGTCGGCACGCGCCAGAGGTTGGGGAAGCTGAAAGGCGTGTGGCGCGACGTGGTGCTACTCGAACGGCGGAGCGAGATGGTCGGTAAGGATTAAGAGATCGCGGCAACAGTTTTTCTTCGCGCCTTTGCGCCTTTGCGTGAGAAATGTTTCACGCAAAGGCGCAAAGGCGCGAAGGGGGAGAATTTTTATTCGGGAGGCGCGCCGGCGGTCGCGGGCGGCGGGACGAAGAAGGGGAGTCTTTGCACCTGATCCACGCACGAGGTGTCGAGCCCCTGCCACGTGCCGCGCTCGACGAACTCCGCCATCAGGCGGTCGGTGCACTCGTAGGGCGCGTGCGTGCCGTTGCGGACGACGACCTGCTTGCCCTGTGTGTACTGTGCTAAGGCAGAAGCGCCGACGAAGGGCGGCGTCACGGGGTCTATGTCGCCGGAGATCATGAGGACGGGCGTGTCGAGCCTGCTCGTGTCGCGCAAGGCGGCGGGCACGTCGCCCTTCGCCCAGAGCCCGCAGGCGCGCTGGTAGGCGCGCACGCGCGCGTCGCCGTAGAAGGTGTCGGCGGTCTCGCGCTTGATCTCTTCTTCGTTGAAGTACGGCACCGACTCGGCGCAGACGACCGAGAGGTGCATCCCGCGCGCGAGCAGCGAGTCGAGCTGTTTGAAGACGCCGAAGGAGGCGGCGGCGAAGTGCGAGTAGTTGCCCGACGCCATCTCGTGGATGAAGAAGGGCAGATAGACCATCATGTCGGGCACGTAGAGCGCGGCGCGGATGTGCTCCATGAAGGCTTCGCGCGTCATGGTGATCTGCTGCGACCGGTGCGTCGCCGGGTTCATCGCCGCGAACGTCGCGGGCTCTTTCGCGAGCCGTGCCACTACGTCGGAAAATTCTTTCCGCAAGGCGGGGTACGCGGCGTCGCACTTCGGATCGGCGGCGCAGTCCGTGAAGAGACGATCCAGCGCGTGCTCGACGCCGCGCGCGAACGGCAGCGCCATCTTGTAGTCAACCGGCGCGACGCCGGAGACCACAGCCGCGCGGACGTGCTGCGGGTAGAGACGTAGGTAGGCGAGCGCGGCGGTCGAGCCGTAAGAGCCGCCGCTCACGTTGATTTTGTCGTAGCCCATCGCCGCGCGTATCTCGTCGAGGTCTGCCATGGCGATGGGAGTGGTGTAGAGGCGCAGATCCGCGATCTTCTCTAGCTCCGTGCGGCAGGCGCGGATGCGCGCTTCGGGGAAGGTCTCGCCGAAGTAGCCGCGCATGTCTGCGGGGTCGCCGTACACGTCGCAGCGCAGTTGGTTCGAGTCGCCCGTCCCGCGCTGGTCAACCAGCACGACGTCGCGCGTGCGCCGGAACTTCGTCAGGAGCGGCGCGTTCACGGCGGACGACGCCGCGGCGCCGGGTCCGCCCATGAAGTAGAAGACCGCGTCGGGCGCGGGCTTCTCGGCGAGCGCGGGCAGCAGCACGACGCTCAAAGCGATCTTGCGCCCCCTCATCGCCGCGCGATCTTCAAAGACTTCATACTTGGCGCAGAGCCCGTTCCTCAGCGCGGGCTTCTCGCACGCGCGGAACTGCAAGCGCCCGCGCGTGACGGCCTGCGGCGTCAAGGCTTGCGCCGGAGCGCCGTTCGCGCGCGCGAACGAGAGAGGGGGGCGCCCGCCGCCCTGCGACCAGTAGCCTTCGATCCGCGCGCCGTCGGCGCTCATCACGCCCTCGTAAGAGCCGGGCGCGTCGGGGTTCGGGAACGTGAAGCGCAGCGTGCGCGCCGAGAACGCGACGTCCGCGAGCGCGAGATCGTTCGCGCCCTGATCGGGGCTGTCGAGCGAGCCCGTCAACTTGCCGCCCTGCCGCTTGACGTGCAGCACGAGCCGCAGCCTGTTGCCGCCGCCCACGTCGAGCGCGCCCAGCCAGTCGCCTTCGACGCCCGGCTGCCGCGCCGCGGCGTTGTTACCCGCGGGGCTCTGCGACTGCGGCGGCGTCTGCGCCGCGACCGGCGAGAGAAGCGACGCGAGGCAGAGGACGACCGCGGGCACACCCGCAGCCGACGCGAGGGACTTCGAACTCGACCTCATTTCCGTTGCTCCGTGATGAAGAAAATCTGTGGGCGCGCGGGCGACAGTTGCGCGCGCGGCGGTCGTTGGTACGAAGATTGGGGCGGAAAAGTTACAAGGAAACGGTGAACGCGGAACGCGGAACGATGAAGAGAAAGCGGGTTGCCTTCACTTCATCGTTCCGCGTTCCGCGTTCATCGTTACCCTTGCGCCGGGTCTTTGAGCACGGCGATGTAGGGGAGGTTGCGGTAGCGCTCGGCGAAGTCGAGCCCGTAGCCGACGACGAAGGCGTCCGGGATCGTGAAGCCGAGATAATCAATCTTCACTTCCTTGACGCGCCGCTCCTGCTTGTTTAAGAGCGCGGCGAGCGCGACCGACGTCGCGCCGCGCGACTCCAAGTTCGAGAGCAGGTAGTTGAGCGTGAGCCCCGTGTCCACGATGTCCTCGACGACGATGATGTCGCGCCCCTCTACGGCCACGTCCAAGTCTTTCACGATCCGCACCTCGCCCGAAGAGCGCGTGCTCGCGCCGTAGGAAGAGATCGCCATGAACTCCAAGCCGACGCGCAGATCGGTGGCGCGCACAAGGTCGCTCAGGAAGACGAACGCGCCCTTGAGCACGCCGATCAAAAGCGGGTTGCGCCCCGCGTAGTCGCGCGCGATAGACGCGCCCATCTCGCTGATGCGCGCCTGGATTTGCTCGCCCGTGATGAGCGGCTCAAGGTTCGTGTTGCTGAACTCCGACAGACTCGCGGCGGTTGATGACGACACGGCGGCACTCCGATTTGAAGGGATGATTTGTTGACCCGTCGGCGCGCGCGCCCGGCGGAGCGTCCGCCCGTTTGCGCGCGCGACTCGTGGTGCGACATACTATTCAAGCCCCGCGCGCAGGTCAATGACAAAGCGCTTAGCCATCAGCTATCAGCTTTCAGTGATTCACACGGCGCACGGTCACGTACAACGCCGCGCGGCGCACAATGGACTGGCTGACGGCTAACGGCTAATCGCTAACAGCTTCCCCATGCCCGACGA
>JAIVGV010000502.1 GCA_020201365.1 Acidobacteriota bacterium | reverse complement strand
CCCTGATGCTGCCGTTCACCGTCTTCGCCTCGACGGGCTTGCCGCCCCTGCCGACCGTGCCCCCGGCGCGCGAGCCTGCGATCTGCTTCTCGACGCTGACGCCCCAGCCCCCGTCCGCGCTGATGCTGCCCGCGACCGTCTCGGCTTGCAGCTCGGCGTTCGCGCCGCCGACCGAGAGCGTGATGTCGCCCTTCACGGTGTTGTAGCTCTGTCCTTGCGCGGGCGTCGCGCCCTTGAGGTTGACGGAGATGTCGCCCTTCATCGTGTGCAGCTCGACGGCGCCCGTCAGTTGCGTGGCGGAGAAGTCGCCCTTCATCGCCTTGACGCTGACGCCGCCCGCGAAGTTCGAGAGCGTCACGTCCGCGTCGAGCGCGTTGATCTCGATCCGCTTGAGCGAGCGCGGGAGCTTGATCTCGTACTTCACGTCCTTGATGTCTTCCAGCTCTTCGGGCGTGCGAAGCGTCAACGCCCTGTCGGTCGCGGCGTACATGATCTGGGCTCCCGCGCGGTCGCCCTCGTCGCCGCCCTCCTTCGTGATCGTCACCTGCGCCTGCGGCTCGTCCCAGCCGGTGATGGTCACGTCGCCCCTGATCTGCTGGAGCGTGAAGGTGGCGTCGGGCTTGAGCGCGAAGGTCTTGTTGATGACGGTCTCGTCGTCGGAGACTTCCGCGCCCGACTCGTCGAGCGGCGAGAGGTTGCCCGCCTCGCTCATGTCGGGCATCGGGGGGACGGGCGGGATCGGCGGGACGGGGATGTTGATGCCGGGCGGCGACACCGAGACCTTCCTGGCGGTCGCCGCGCGGCGGCTCGCGAGCCCCGCGACGAAGGTCGCCGCGAAGAGCGAGCAGACGACGAGCAAGCCGAAGACCACGAGCAGCGCGACGATCCAGCCGCGACCGCCGCGCTTGCGCTTCGGCTCGAGCTGCCCGGTCTGCGCGGGCGCGACCATGCCGCCGTACTGAGGCGGCTGGTACTGCTGCGCGACCTGCGAGCGGTAGAAAGAGTCCGTGTCGCGCCCGCCGAGCTGTGTCGTGCCCGCGCGGGGGTGCTGCTGCGCGGTCGGCTGCTGCTGGGGTTGCGCGCCGGGGAGGATTTGCGTCGGCATCTCGCCCGTCGAGAACTGGCGTGTCGGCGCGCCGCACTGCCGGCAGAACTGCTGACCCGCGAACAGCTCCGCCCCGCAGTTGTTGCAACGTTCGTCCATGATGCACCGCCGTCGTGTGTGGAAATTTTGCGGCTCGCCGCGCCTGATTCTAAACTCGCCCGCCGCCTTTCACAAACGGGCGGCGCGCGCGCGTGCAGCTTCATAAAACTTTTACGACGTGGGCTCGGCGGGGGTTCGGGGAAACGATGAACGATGAACTGCCGGACGACTAGTCTTACTTCATCGTTCCGCGTTCAGACCTCATCGTTTCTCATCTGCCTCCGGGCAGGTGCGACCAGCCGCGCGTGAGGTAGTCGCTCAGGGTGAGCGAGATCATGATGGCGAGCCAGAGGAAGCCGCTGGCGATGACGACCCACGTGAGGCGCGGGCTGTAGCGCGCGTGCATGAAGTAGAGGATCACGAGCGTCGCCTTCGTGACGGCGATGGTGAGCGCGACGACGGTGTTAATCGCCTCGCTGCCGAAATCAACCTTCGCGGCGAAGTAGGTCGCCAGCGTCAGGACGATGAGCGCGGCGAAGATGACGAAGTAAACTGTTCTGGAGACGATGTGTTCCGCCATGTCGCGCCCCTTCAGTGCCTCAGATTCGCCCCGAGCAGGTACAAGAGCGGGAACAGGAAAATCCACACGATGTCAACGAAGTGCCAGTAGAGCCCGGAGAGTTCGACCGGCGAGTGGTACTCCGGCGTGTAGCGACCGCGGTAGGCGAAGTACACGAGGAACGAGAGGATGCCCAGCCCGATGATCATGTGCAGCGCGTGCAAGCCGGTCATCGCGAAGTAGAGCCAGTAGAACATCTGGATGTTGCGCGTGGTCGCGCCCGGCGGGAACGCCTGCTCTCTGGCGTCCCAGACGAAGTTGAGCCACGGCACGTGGTTGTCGCGGAACTTCTCGGCGTACTCGAAGCCCTTGATGACGAGGAAGGTCACGCCGAGCGCCATCGTCAGGAGCAGGAAGACGATCTGCAAACGGCGCACGCCGACCTGCGCGTAATAGACGGCGAGCGCCATCGTCAGACTGCTGCAGATCAGGACGACCGTGTTCGCCGCGCCGAGCGCGGTGTTCAAGCCGCTGCTGCCCGCGGCGAACGAAGCCGGGTAGTGCGTGCGGTAGATGACGTAGGCGGTGAAGAGCCCGCCGAAGAACATGATCTCGGTGATGAGGAAGACCCACATGCCGAGCGTGCCCGCCTCGCGCTGCTGTTCGAGGTTGTCGAAGTGGTGCGCGAGCGCCGTCGCCGCGTGCTGCTCGGCGTCGGTCAGGTGAATCTCGTCAATCGAGTAAGAAGACAAGCCTCGAAGCCTCCCTCTAGCTCTGCAAGTCCTCGTGCGCGCCGTGCGCGGGCTGCGTGGGGCGCGTCGCGTCCTCGCCGGTCGCGCCGATGACGCCCATCTCCTCGATGGGGCGGTACTCGTAAGCCTCCCAGGTGACGACCGGCGTGGTGGCGAAGTTCTCGGTCGGCGGCGGCGAAGTCGTGCGCCACTCCAAGCCGGTCGCGGGCCAGGGGTTCGGCGGCGCGAACTTGCCGTAGCGCATAGACCAGACGAAGTAGATGCCGGGGATGAGCAGCCCCGCGCCGAGGATCGACGCGCCCGCCGTGCTCAGCACGTTCAAGACCTGCCAGAGGGGGATGTCGGGGTAGGCGGCGTAGCGGCGCGGCATCCCCAGCGTGCCGAGGAGGAACTGCGGGAAGAACGTCAAATTAAACCCGACGAAGATGACGAGCGCGGAAAATCTCCCCCAGCCCTCCGGGTACATGCGACCCGTGATCTTGGGCCACCAGTTGTGCAGTCCGCCCAGGTAGCCCATCAGCGCGCCGCCGACCATGATGTAGTGGAAGTGCGCGACGATGAAGTAGGTGTCGGTGAGGTGCACGTCCGTCCCCAGGGAGGCGAGGAAGAGTCCGGTCAAGCCGCCGATGGTGAACAGGCCGATGAAGCCCATCGCGTAGAGCATCGGCGTCGAGTAAGAGATCGAGCCGCGGTGGAGCGTCGCCGTCCAGTTGAAGACCTTGACCGCCGAGGGGATCGCCACCGTGAAGCTGAGCATCGAGAAGATCATCCCGGCG
>JAIVGV010000298.1 GCA_020201365.1 Acidobacteriota bacterium | reverse complement strand
TTCGATCAGATCGGCGGTTAGCCGCGCCAGCACGTCGAACAGCCTCAACTCTCTTTCGGAAGGCTGATGAACGTCGCGCCAGAGCGTCGAGATCATTCCGACGAGGTGACCGCTGCGCGAGACGAGCCGCGTGGACTGCATGGCGCGGATGCCGGAGCGCCGGTAATGCGCGAGGTCTTGCGTCCCGGCGACGAAATCCCACTGCTCGACGTCGGGGACGATGACGCGCTCGCCGCTCGACATCGCCAGACCGCAGGAAGTCGTGTCATCAATTTTCACCCACTTCCAATGCCCCGCCGACTCGGGGGCGAAGCCCGTCTGGGCGAGAAGGGACAACCCGTTTCGTTCGTCGTCGAACATTTGAATGCTCGCCATGTCCGAACGCATCAACGAGCGCGCGGCTTCGAGAATCTTTTCGTAAAGCGCGCCGATGTTGTCTTCCTCGACAAGGGCGCTGCTGATGCTCTGCAACTGCCGCGTGTCGGCGAGCTCGACTTCCAGTCTTGCCTCCGACGCGCGCAGGGCTTCCTCGGCGCGCACTCGCTCGGTGATGTCCATGAAGGTGAGGACGACGCCGTTGATCTTGTCGTCGGTCGTGCGGTAGGGGAGCTGGCGCGCGAGCAGGTCGCGCCCGTCGTGCGAGCGGACTTCGCGCTCGACCGAGTGCAGCGTGAGCAGCACGCGCTCGGCGTCCTCGACGAGCGCGGGGTAGTCGAGCCTGTGCGTGACGTGGGCGAGCGGGCGACCCACGTCGCCGGGGATGATGTTGAAGAGTTCCTGCGCCGTGGGCGTGTAGCTCTTCAGGCGCAGGGAGCGGTCGAGGAAGACTGTGGCGATGCGCGTCGAAGCCATCAGGTTCTGGAGGTCGGAGTTCGAGCGCCCGATCTCTTCGACCTTCTCGCGCAGCTCCGCGTTGAGGGTCGTCAGCTCCTCGTTGACCGACTGCAACTCCTCCTTGCCCGTCTCCAACTCTTCCGAGGCGGAGCGCAGCTCCTCGTTCATCGCCTGCAGCTCTTCGTTGCTGGCTTTCAACTCCTCGGTCGAAGTCTCGTACTCCTCGACGGTCGCGCGCAGTTGATCGCGCGTGCGCTCTAACTCGTTCTCCAACTGCCGGATGATGGGCTCGAGTTCGGCGACGTGGGGCGCGACCCCGTCGGTCGCAGCCGCGTCCGGCTCGCCCTGCGCCACGACCACGTCCGACTCGTCGAAGACGACGAGCAGGAATGCGGGCTGCGGCTGCTGCGATTGCGCGGCGAGCGGGCGCACCGTCACGCGGACGAAGTGCTGCACGCCTTCGAGGCTGACGACGAGGCGACCGCTCGTCACCTCGCCGACCTGCGCCGCCGTGATGAGCAGCGAGCGCAGTTCGAGCCGCAGGTCGGGGCGCACGATCTTCAAGAGGTTGCGCGTCGGCTCGCCGCCCGAAATCCGCAGGTAGCGCCCGGCGCGCTCGCTCATGTGCACCACGTCGTAGTCGGCGTTGACGAGCACGCTCGGCGGCGCGAGCGATTCGAGCAGCCGGTAGTGCAGCTCGCCGTAGGTGACGCCTTCGGCGCGCGCCCCCGCGAGCGGCAGTTGCGGCAGCGTCGCCGGGCGCGGCGCCCACTCGCCCGCGACGGGCGGGGGCGGCGCGGCGCGGAAGCCGCCCTGAATGTCTTCGCTGCGTCTGAAGATGCGGTACTGCTTGACCGCCGGCGTGAACAGATCGGAGAGCCCTTCCGCCGACTCCGACGTGCCGAGGAAGAGGTAGCCTTCGGACTTCAAGGCGAAGTGGAAGATTTCGAGGATGCGCTCCTGCATGTTGCGGTTGATGTAGATGAGGAGGTTGCGGCAACTGATGAGGCTCAGTTTCGAGAAGGGCGGATCGCGCAGGATGTTGTGCGGCGCAAACAGCACCGTCTCGCGCAGCTCGCGGCGGACGCGGTAGTAGTTGCCCTCGGTGACGAAGAAGCGCTTGAGGCGTTCGGGCGACACGTCCGCCGCGATGGTGTGCGGGTAGAGTCCCGCGCGCCCATTGGCTAACGCGTCCTCGTCAATGTCCGTGGCGAAGACCTGCAGCGCGGGCGGGGCGGTCAGAGTGTCGGCGCGCTCCGAGAGCAGCATGGCGACCGAGTAAGCCTCCTCGCCCGTGGCGCAGCCCGGAACCCAGACGCGAATCTGATCGCTCGCGCCCCTGCCCTCGAAGAGCTTCGGCATGACCTCGCTTTGCAGGCGACGCCACGCTTCGGGGTCGCGGAAGAAGTTGGTGACGCTGATGAGCAGATCGCGCAGGAGTCCTTGCAGCTCTTCCGGGTGCGTGCGGATGTGTGCGAGGTAGGCGCGGATGTCCTCGCACTCCGTCACCTGAAGGCGGCGCTCGATGCGTCGGAGCAGCGTCGTGCGTTTGTAGTTGGTGAAGTCGTGCCGCGTGCGCGCGCGGAGCAGCGCGAGCAGCTCGCGCAGCGCCTCCTCGTCGAAGTCGTGCGGCGGGGCATCGGACGAGGGCAGTTGGATGCGCTCGGCGTTATCTTTGAGCGAGACGAGCTTTTCGGGGATCGCGGCGACGGGCAGGATGAAGTCAACGAAGCCGGTCTCGATGGCGCTGCGCGGCATCTGCGCGTGCTCGGCTTCCGACGGGTCTTGCGCGATGGAGACGCCGCCCTCCTCGCGTATTCGCCCCAAGCCGAGCGAGCCGTCCGCGCCCGTGCCGGAGAGGACGACGGCGACCGCCTTGTCGCGGTAGGCGCTGGCGAGCGTGCGGAAGAAGAGATCAATCGGCGCGTGACCGTTGCCGTTCGCGCCCGGCTTGCCGAGGCGGATGCTGCCTTCCGCAAACGACACAGACTTGTCGGGCGGAAGGCAATAGACCGTGTCCGGCTCGACGCCGATCGCGTCCGTCACCTGCACGACGCGCATCACAGCCTTCCTCTGCAAGACTTCCGCGAGGCGGCTGTCGTGATCCGAGGTCGTGTGCAGGACGACGGCGTAGGCGAGCCCCGAACCCGCGGGCATCGCCTCGAAGAGACTCAGCAGCGCGCCGATGCCACCCGCCGAAGCGCCGATGCCGACGAGCATCAAGCCGTTACCATCGCCTTTAACTTCCTGCATCACGCCCCGCAGCCCCTCCGCTCAGAAAATATCGCGTCGCTAAACTTCGTTCGACCAAGAGCGTTTGTAACTTTGGATTGAAGATCACCGCCACACGGCGGACTCGGAGGATTGTTCGTGCGCCCGTCGTTAGGCTGTCGTGTGCCGCAGATTTTAATTCAGACGGAGCCCGGTTGTACAGAGACGCGCTCCGTCCGGGTCAGTACGCGCTCCCGCGCGCGACGATCTTCGCGCGATGAGTTTTCGTCGGAAACGTGTTATAAGAGGGACGATTCTTCAACGCCCCCTTTCCCGGAAGCCCCGCAGCTCTTTCACCGCTTCGCCCGCGGGAGCAAGGAGCGTGATTGTGCGGAGAAAAGACATCATCGTCGTCGGCACTTCGTCGGGCGGCATAGACGCGCTCAGGGGGCTGGTCGCGGAACTCCCGCGCGATCTCAGGGCGACGATCTTCGTCGTGCTGCACGTCGCGCCCTACAGCCTGGGCATCCTGCCCGAAATCCTTGAGGGCGCGGGACCATTACCCGCGACGAACGCGCGCGACTGGGAGCGGATCGAGCCGGGGCACATCTACGTCGCGCCGCCCGATCACCACTTGCTAGTCGAGCCGCAGGGCGTCGTCCGCATCACGCGCGGACCGAAGGAGAACCGCTTCCGCCCGGCGGTCGATCCGCTCTTCCGCTCCGCGGCGCACGCGTTCGGGACGCGCGTCGTCGGCGTGATCTTAACGGGCTGGCTCGACGACGGCACGGCGGGGCTTTACGCCGTCAAAGAGCGCGGCGGCACGGCGATAGTGCAGCACCCGGACGACGCCTTCGCGCCCGCGATGCCACTGAACGCGATCAAGAGCGTCGAGGTCGATCACATCGTCCCCTTGAAAGAGATCGCGCCGCTGCTCGTGCGCCTGTCGCAGGCACCGGCGGAGGAGGAAGGAGCATACCCCGTGTCGGACAAGCTGGAGACGGAAGTGAAGATCGCGAAGGAAGCCAACGCCATCGAGAGCGGCGTGCTGACTCTCGGCGAGCCGTCGAACTTCGCCTGCCCCGAGTGCCACGGCGTACTCCTCAAGCTGGAGGATGGCAACAACGTCCGCTTCCGCTGCCACACGGGGCACGCCTACTCGGTTGACTCGCTGCTCGCGGAGATCGGCGAGAAGACCGAAGAATCTCTCTGGACGACGATCCGCTCGCTCGAAGAGGGCGCGCTCTTCATGCGCCGGCTCGCAGATCACTTCAGGGAGCAGCACAACGACACTGACGCCGCCGACCTCTTGAAGAAGGCTGACGAGTCGCGGCGCCGCGCCGACCTCGTGCGCCAAGCCGTGATGAGTCACGAGCAACTGAGCCAGAGCAGACTGAGGTCGGCGTCGGACGGAGGCTGACGCCCCGCGCCCGTCATTTAAGTCCCCGCCGAGATCAGCGACGCGCGCCCTTCTTTGAAGCCGACTTCCTCCCGGAGGTTCTCGCCGCCGAACCTCTCGCGCCCGCACGCTTGCCCGCGACCCGCTTGTTGCGCGGGAAGTCTCTGACGAGCAGCCCCTCTTCGACGAGTTTGCCGTAGGCGTGCCTGACGACCTTGCGCCCGACGCCGAGTTGCGCGGCTAAACCGTCTTCGCTCGGCAGCACGTCGCCCGCCCTGAGCCGCCCCGACGAGATCAGTTCCCTCACGTGGTTCGCCACCTGCGTCGAGCCCGGCTCGTTTGAGCGCGCACTCAGCCTGAGCCTCAGTTTGACCGGCTCGTCGCCGCCGTCGCCCGCACCCTTCTTCGCCATTCGTCGTCGCCTCCGCCGAAAAATTTTACCGCCAGCCTCGGCAGTCTATCACGACGTGCGCGCGACGCGTGCGCTCCGGTGGCCACAGTCACAAGAAAAAAGGGGCGCGACGATCATGCCGCGCCCCTTTTGTTATTTGCGCCGCGCTGGGCGGCGGTTGCTGTCGGTTACGGCGCGCAGCCGTTGACCGCGTAGTGGACGCCGCTGTCAACTGCGGGACCCGTCCGCGGGACGAACACCTTGCGCACCGCCGTCGCCACGTTGCCGCTCGAATCCTTCACTTGCAACGTGATCGTATAGACGCGCCCGTCGCCGCCCCCGTCGCGCTCGCTGCGCAGTTGCAGCGACTTGCAGTCGGGCGCGATGACGGCGTCGTTGAGCGTGTTGCCGTCGCCCGCGCCGGTGGCGTCCTCAAGCTCGTCGCTCGTGACCTTCGAGACGACCACGTCGTTGATGTCAACGCTCGCGTCGCAGCCGTCGCTCGCGCTGACGACGAGATCGGACATCGCGAGCGTCTGGTACTGGTGGTTCGGCGGGCTGAGGTTGATCACGTTCGTGGTGAGCGTGATTGTGGGCGGCGTCACGTCTTTGACCGTGACGGTCTGCGTGGCGGTCGCCGTGTTGCCGTGCGCGTCGGTCGCCTTCCAAGTGATCGTGGTCGTGCCGACGGGGTAGGGCGCGTTGAGCGGCTGCGAGTCGCTGCGCGTGCCCGCGACGGAGACGCCGGGGCAGTTATCGCCCGCCGTCGCCGTCCCCGGATCGAGGTTGACCGCGCACGAGTTCGCCGGGGCGTTCACGGTGATGTTCGCCGGGGCGCTGATCGTGGGCGGCGTGTTGTCCGTGACGGTCACGGTCTGGTGCGCCTGCGCGGTGTGCCCGTGACCGTCGTCAGCCGTGTAGGTGACGACGGTCGTCCCGACGGGGAAGTCGTTGCCGGAGGGCACGCCCGTGCGCGTGACGGTGACGCTCGTCGAGCAGCCGTCGCTCGCGGACGGCGTGCCGAGCGTGGCGTCGCTGACGAAGGCGCCGCAGGAGGTCGCGCCCGCGCCCGTGCTGACCGAGACGTTCGGCGGCGCGGCGATTGACGGCGCTTGCGTGTCAACTATATGGACGTTGACCGTGTCGGTGCTGAACTCGCCGCTCGGGTCTGTGACCTTCAGCGTCAGGTTATGCGCGCCGAACGGGAGCGACGTGTTGAGCACGGCGGTCGTGCCGAGCACGGTCGCGCCCTCGCGCCACTCGTAGGTGAGCGGGTCGTTGTCGGCGTCCGTGGAAGCCGAGCCGTCGAGCAGGACGGAGGTCGTCGCCCCGCCGCACTCGATGGTCTGATCGGCTCCGGCGTTGGCGACGGGCGGCGTGTTGCAGCCGCCGTCTGTGTCGCCGCCGGTCTGCGTGTTGCCGCGCAGCTCCCACTCGTCCTGCCCCGTCTGACCGCTCGCCGAAGTCGCCTCGACGACCATGCTCACGTGGTAATCGCCGTGCTGCTGCACGCCGAAGAGCAGGCGCAGGTTGACGGACGCGCCGGGCGCGAGCGGCGTGGCGAGGGTGACGGTGCCGACGCCGAGCGAGGAGTTGACCGCGCCACCCGAGCCTTGCGTCGGCGGCTGTTCGAGCGTCGTGCCGACGACCGACACGCTGCACGGCGCGGAGCCGCCGCAGGTGGCCGGATCGTTGACGCCGCCGACGACGACGGGCGCGGACGTGCGCGCTCGCAGGTCTGCCTTGCCGGGCGACGCCGGGTCGGTCGTGCCCGTGATGCGGAAGCGCAGCCGCGTGACCATGCCTCCGGTGTTGTTGGTGAACCTGCGGCGGAAGTCAATCGTGCCGAAGGTCGAGTTGTTGCCCGGATCGGAGGTCGCGTCGCGGACGGTGTTCGGCGCGGAGCCGACCGAGACCGTCGAGTCGAGACGCGCCCTGTCGAACAGAGCCGTGCCGGTGTCCTTGCAGGCGACGGGACCGCGCGGGCTCGTCAGGCTTTCGGGACCCGGCGCGCCGAGCGTCGGCGTCGCGTTCGCGCCGACCGCCGTCGCCGGAGTCGTCGAGACCGCGACGAAGTCCGCCGCGTTGTCGTTCGTGTCCGCGGTCGCTCCCTTGTCCACCTTGCGGACGAAGCTGTACTCGGACGTTGAGCCCTGTGCGGGTTGCAGCGTCGCGCCCTCGCGGAGCAGGTCACAGTTGCCGCCCGTGTTCGAGCCGAAGCCGACGGCGTCGAGCCGCGTCACGGTCGAGATGTTCGACAGCTCCGCGGTGTTGAAGAGCGCGACGTTGGCGTCCGACTCGATGCCGGACGTGAGCGAGAGATCGCCCGCCGCGTAGGTGGCGAGAGAGTAGGCTGAGCCGACGACGAGGTAGTTGCCGCGCGCCGAGATGATCGTGCCGCTCGGGATGACCGCGACGACGACCGGAGTCGCCGAGCAGTCGTTGCCGGACTTCACAATCGCCCAGCCGTTGGACGAGTCGGAAGTTTGCACGGTGATGTCCGCGCCGGTGTTGTTGAGCAGCTCGACGAACTCGTCGTCCGCCCCGGCGGGACCCGAAGTGCGAAGCTCCGAGATGATGAGCGTGCCCGGCGTGCTCTCGGGCGTGATCGTGCCGGTGGCTTGCGCGCGCGCCACGCTCGCGCCGCCGGTCGCGTTGCTGATCTGGACGAGGAACGTCTCGTTCGTCTCGGTCGTGTCGCCGTCGGCGAGCACGGGCACGGAGACGGTCTTGACGACCTCGCCGGGGTTGAAGGTGAGCGTGCCGCTGGTCGGCGTGTAGTCCGAGCCGGCAGTCGCCGGGTGCGCGCCGCCCGTGTCGTCGGCGGTCGAGAAGGTGACCGTGACCGGGTGCGTGAAGGCGTGCGAGAGCGTGACGGCGAACGCCGCCGGGTTCGTGCCCGAAGCGGGCTCGTTGACGGTCGCGTCCTTCACCGACACGTCGGGCGGCGTCAGGACTGGCGTCACGGTCGGATCGGATGTGCCGCCCGCAGCCGGATCGTCCGTGAGCACGGTGGCGAAGTTGCTGCCGGAGACAGAGCCCTGGTTCGAGACCTGATTCGTGCCGTGCGGCAGCGGATCGTTAACGGTCACCTGGAAGCTGATGCGGACGGACTTGCCTGCGGGCAGAGTGCCGACGCTCGCGCTGACGGTCTCGCCGGAGAGCGCCGTCGTCATCGCGCGCGGCGCGGCGGAAGCCTTCGGCGCCGAGATGGTCTCGACTCGCTGGCGTGCGCTCGCGCGGTCGTCGCTGACAAGCGGCGCGACGGCGGCGGAGTTCGCACGATGCTTCGGAGCCGAGCCGGCGAAGGCGAACTTCACGGCGTCGCCGAGCGAAGCGACCTGCAAGTAAGCCGGCGGGCCGCCGAAGAGGGCTGTGAACATGCCGCCGCCGGCTGGCGCGACGTTGAGCGACGCGACCGGCGGCGAGCAGGATTCGCTAACCGCGGGCGGGAGCGCCGGCGCGGTGTTCACGACCACGATGGTCGCGTCGGCGTAGGCGGTCGGCGCGGGCGGCGTGTTGTTGTCTATCGAGACCTGTAGAGGGTCTGAAGAGCCGGAGACGCCCTTCGTCAGGTTGAACTGCCCGGCTGAGTTAAGGATGAAGATGTCGTTGAAGTCGTTGGGGTCGCCCGCCGAGAAGTCGTTCCTCTCGCCGGCACCGCCGCCGAGCTTCAGGTTGGTCACGTTGTTGGAGTCGGACGAGGCGTCTGCGCCGCCGTTGATATAGACGCCGGCGAAGGCGAACTCGTCGGGCTCGGCGACGAGGTTGCCGACGACCGTCGCGTTGAGCGTGCTCAGGCTGTTCAGGTTGTCAACGTTGTCGAGGCGGATGCCCGCCTCGTCGTAGCCGCGGATGACGTTGTCCTTGATGAGCACGGTGTGCGTGCCGGTGCCCTGCTGATCGACGCTGAGGGCGCTGGCGCCGGAGCCGGAGCCGGAGGCGGGGACGCCCGCGTCGCCGATGGTGTTGTTGAAGATGGTGCCGGTGAAGTTGGCGGCGGGCGTGCCCGCGCTGTTGCGCCCCTTGAAGACGTTGAGCCCGATGCCTTCGGGGTTCGCCAGCTTGTTGCAGGAGATGTCGTAGGTCACGTTGCCGAGCCCCGCGACCGTCAGGATGGTCGAGCCGGGGATGTGATTCGGGGCGGCGACCGTGTTGACCATCGAGTTGTTGCGGACGACCACGTCCATCGCGCCGAGCGGCGCGGCGTTGTCGTTGTTGACGAGGCGCACCACGTCGCCTGAGCCGTAGTTAAGCGTGTTGTTCGAGAGCGTGACGTTCATCGCCGAGACGCCGTGGCGCGCGTCTATGAGAACGTCGCTGTTGCCGCCCTGCGCGGGCGTGCCGAGACCACGCTGGGAGCCCGCGCCGTCCGAGTCGCCGATGAGCGAGTTGTTGACGGTCAGGCGGTTGAGCGCGCCCGTGTTGTTGACGACGCGGAGGTTGTTGACCTGACCGCCCGCGATGATCGAACTCTCGACGGAATCGCTGCCCGTCAGGTTCGTGAAGCGGACGCTGTCTTCGCCGAGGGCGAACGTCTCGTTGTCGGCGGTCGAGCTGGTGCCGTTCGTGCCGTTAACGGTCGAGTATTCGAGGGCGAAGCCGGAGACGGTCTTGCCGCGCACGCCGTAGTTGGGGTTGCTGCTGATGGTCATGCGGCGCAGCGTGACGCCGGAAGCATTCTCCAGATAGACGCCGATGCCATTGGTCGTGTTGTCGGCGCCGGCGGTGCGCTGGATCGTGCCGCCTGAGGCGTTGCCGCCGCGCGACGTGTTCGCGCCGTCGCCGTCAACCGTGATGCTGCCGGTGGTGTTCTTCAAGAAGATGCCGTTGGCGGGCGCGGGACTGCCCGCGGCGTTGCCCGCCGAGATGCTCTTGAAGACGGCGGCGAGCGTGCCGCTCGTCAGGCTGACGGGCGTGCCGGCGGTCGTCGTGTTGCTGAGGACGACGTTCTCCGAGACGGTCAGGGCGCCGAAGTTCGTGCCGCTCAAGCCCGTGCCCGTGGTGTTGACGACGCTCAAGCCGTGGATCGAGTTGTTCTGCGCGAGGTTGATGCCGTTCGCGCCCGCGGCGGTCGTCGTGATGACGGGGTTCGCGCCGCCGGGCGCGGGCAGCGGATCGCTGTCGGGCGCGGGCGTCATGGCGGCGAGCGTCGCGAGCGACGACGACGCGCCCTGAACGATGAGTCGCTGCGCGTTCTCAAGGGTGACGGGTCCCGTGTAGCTGCCGGAGCCTGAGTAAAGGAAGATGTTGTCGCCCGCTTCGGGGTCAACGACCGCGCCGCCAGCGACCGTGCCGTTGCCGTTCACCGCCTCGAAGGCGGCGAGCGTCTGGAACGGGTGTGACAGCCGCCCGTCGCAGGCGGACGAGCACGCGCCGGGCGTGTTGTTGACGAACCAGATCATGTCCGTGACGGTGACGACGACCGTCGCCTGCGCGCTGCCGGACGAGTTGCTGATCGTGTAGTGGAAGCTGTCCGTGCCGGTGAAGCCGCGCGGCGGATCGTAGGCGAACGTGCCGGTCGCCGTGTTCATGACGACGTTGCCGCCGTGCGCGCTCGCGGCGTCGTAAGCCGTGATCGAGCCGCCGGGGACTTGGTCGTTGGCGAGGACGCTGTAGCCCGTCGTCGCCGTGTCTATGCGCACGTTGCCGGTGGCTGTGCGCATGTCGTCAACGGCGAGGGGCTTGACGCCGAAGCTGAAGTTGTAGTCGGCAGCCATCTGATCGGGCGGATCGAACGTGTCGGCGTCCGTGATCTGGGAGGCTGAGACCGTGACCGTGCAGCTCGCGCCCGCGGGGAGATCAGCCGACGGGTCGAGCGTGAAGCTCGCCGAGGGCGATGCGTTGAGCAGCGTGAACGACTGCGGCGAGCCCGACGGGCACTGGAGCGAGAAGGACGCGGCGGCGGCGTTGACCGGCTCGCTGAAGTTGATGGTGATGTTCGAGGTCTGCGCGACGTTCGTCGCGCCGTTCGTGGGCGAGGTCGTGGTGACGAAGGGTCCGTCGTCAACGTTGATGGTGACGGTCGCCGCGTCGTTCGGCGAGAGCCCGTTCGTCGCCGTGTAGGTGAAGGTGTCCGCGCCCTGGAAGCCGGCGGGCGGGGTGTAGTTGAAGCTGCCGTCGGCGTTGAGCGTGACGCTGCCGCCGTGCGCCGTCGCCCCGCCCGCGATGGGCTGAGCGGTGGGAGCGGGCGTGCCCGTGTCGTTAGCCAGCACGCCCGGCGCCGGGACGCTGAGGGCTGTGTCTTTCGCCGTGTTGTAGCTGTCGGCGAACGCCAGCGGCGAGACCCGCAGCGAGCCGGGCACGAGCGTCGTGTTCGGATCGATCGTGTCGTTGAAGGCGACGCCGGTCGCGTCAGCCGCGCCGGTGTTCGAGACGTTCACGTCGTAAGTGATCGTGGCTCCGGGCTCAGCCTTGCCGTCCCCGTCCGGGTCGGCGAAGGAGTCCGTCTTGCTGGCTTGAATGACGGTCGGGTCGAACGCCGCGGCGAGCGAGCGAGCGCCGCCCGCGCGCAGCGGGACGGTCGCCGCCGCCAGCGGCGCAATCGGCATCGCAAGGAGCAGGAAGGAGACGAAGAGCGCGGTAAAGACTCTCACTTGGCGCAGACTTTGAGGGCTGGGGGATGTTTTCATGATCGGGTTGTCCTATGGGTTGAGAACTTTGAGACTCCTCACAAGGAGTAGGCGGAGGTGACAGAACGTGGTGCTTGGGGCGGATTAATTCGCGTCTGAGCGACTCTTAGCCCGCGAGAACCGGCGGTAACACTGAGGGTCTAGGCTGTCCGTTGACCTGAGGACTTCCGTAGCTTCGCACCACCAACGGAGAGCGCACGTTATCACAGAATTCCGAGTTGGGCAATCCTGTCGCGCGCAGGCGGAGCGTCCGGGCGTCCCTTTGCCGTGAGGGCTCACGGCGGTGACGCGCGCGTTAAAGAATTTCCGCGCCCACGCCGGGCACGCGCGCGTGAAGATGTCTTCGACGTGGCGCGCGAAGATTCATAGCTCCGGTGTTGTATATTAAGATGAGCGGCACGGGATACGATTAGTGATCGTTTGGGGAGAGACTGATGAAACTATCTGGATATTTCCTACCTATCTTCATCCTCATGCTC
>JAIVGV010000195.1 GCA_020201365.1 Acidobacteriota bacterium | reverse complement strand
GTGCCGGAGGAGGTGCACGACGGATCGGCGCGGAAGTAGCGGAAGGTTCCGGCGAGCGCCGTCGGCGTGTAGATCGTCGGGATGCCGAAGGTCTCGGCGATGGGCGTCGTGAAGTTGACCTTCGTGTGCTGGTAGCTGCCGTAGAAGAAGGTCTTGTTCTTGCGGATCGGGCCCGAAAGATCGAAGCCCGGCTGATCGAGCTTGACCTTGTGGCGCGGCGTCCCCTGCGCGTTCGAGAAGAAGTCGTTGGCGTTGAGCCGGTCGTTGCGCAGGAAGTAGAACGCCGTGCCGTGAAACTCGTTCGTCCCCGAGCGGGTGGCGACCGAGATCGACGCGCCGGAGTTGCGCCCCTCCTCGGCGGTCGCGTTGTTGGTCGTCACCTTGTACTCCTGCACGCTGTCGGGCGTCAGGCGGTAGATGTTCGACGTCGGGTTCGGCGCGGACGACTCGTTGGCGTCTATGCCGTCAATCGTCACGTTAAAGGCGCGGTCGCGCGAGCCGTTGACCGAGACGCCGGAGCCCGCGCCGCCCTGCGAGCGGAGGTTGACGCCCGGCTCGTAGGCGATCAGGTTGAGCGGGTTGCGCCCGTTCAAGGGCAACTGCTCGATAGCCTTGTGCTCGACGACGTTGCCGATGGTGGCGTTGCTCGTCTGCAACTGCTCGGCTCCGCCCTGCACGGTGATGACCTCGGAGACCTGCCCGGCTTCGAGCGTCACGTCCGCCGTGAGCGGCGTGTCAACGAGCAACTGGTTGCCGGTGCGCTGCACGGTCTTGAAGCCGGAGCGCTCGACCGTGATCGTGTAGTTGCCGACGGGCAGCGAGGCGAAGGCGTAGAGCCCCGCGTCGGTCGTGACCTGCGTCTGCGTGACGCCGGTCGCTTCGTTCTTCGCCGTGACGGTCGCCCCGGCGACGACCGCGCCGGAAGTGTCCGTGACCGTGCCGGTGATGCGCGAGGTTGAAGTCTGGGCGAAGAGTGGTCCCGCCGCGAGAACGAAAAAGGCACAGAGGCAGAGGGCGCGGGCTATGTTTCGGGACATGGTAAGACCTCCAGGAGTGTTCGGAGCGTTTGTTCGTCGAATCGAACTGATCTGCGAGACGCGGGCGCGCCCGCAGAAGACGATGCCGCCGTTGAACCGGAATGAAGAGAACGGGACAACCTCGCGAGCGTGCGGCGTGTGGGCTTCCCAATCCCGACGCGCGCGCTCCGCCGCGGCGAACCCCTCTGACGAATGCCGCAAAATATACAGCACGTCGGTGCAGCGTCAAGAGAAAAAGCGACGCGCGAGCCGTCGCCGCTTCGCGGCTGTTTGGCGCGACCGGCTTGCGTCATCCGCGCGTGACGGTCGCGCCTAGGCGTGAGGGAGCGCATCCGAAAAAACGTAGGAGATCATCCATTTTTTTGCAGCGCGCCGCCCGCGCGCCCTAATTCTCACGGGAAAACAGGCGCTCGGACGCGGGAACATGATTTGCAACCCGACCGGTAAAGCTATCCGCGCTTGTCGCTCGATGCGCGCGTCGGTCGGTTTGCCGCGCCGCCGAAGGCGATTAACGCCACTTATGCGGCAGATAAGAACTTTTAGTTTTGATTATCGCAGCCGTGTTCATTAGAATGGGCGCGCAAAACCGAAGGCGGCGCAACTTCCGGAGGGTTCAACTCTAGCGCCGCTTCCCGTTCGGGCTTCGTCCGACAGCAATAACAATCCGGCTCTGACCTGATTCGGCGCGCGCCGCACGGCACGACGACGCGCACGAGGCGCACGCACACCGCCTTGACGAGACACGTCCCGACCTTGAAGAGACAGCTCATCCGACACCGACCCGCCGCCGCGCTCCTCGTCGCGCTCGTCGCGACGCTCGGCGCGAGCCCGCTCGGCGGTCAGCAGTCGTTCGCCTACGATCTCCTGATCACGAACGGGCGCGTCGTGGACGGCACGGGCAACCCCTGGTTCCGCGCCGACGTGGCGATCAAGGACGGTCGCGTCGCGCGCGTCGGTCGCATCTCGCCCGCGGAGGCGCGGCGCGTGATAGACGCGCGCAACCAGATCGTCGCGCCCGGCTTCATAGACGTGCACACGCACGTCGAAGGCATCTACGCGCAGCCCGCCGCCGAGAACTTCGTCCGCATGGGCGTGACGACTTTGGTGACCGGCAACTGCGGCACGTCGGCGACGAACGTCGCGGAGTTCCTCGATCGCACGAAGCAGACGCCGATCGCCGTCAACCTCGCGACGCTCGTCGCGCACGGCTCGGTTCGCCAGAAGGTGATGGGGCTTGCGGCGCGCGAGCCCACCGCCGAAGAACTGCGGCAGATGGGGCAGATCGTCGAGCAGGCGATGAGAGACGGCGCGGTCGGGCTCTCCACGGGGCTCATCTACGTGCCGGGCACCTACGCGAAGACGGACGAGGTCGTCGCGCTCGCCCGTGTCGCCTCGCGCTACGGCGGGCTCTACGCGACGCACATGCGCAACGAGGGCGAGCACCGCGCGCGGTCTCTCCGTGACGGTTGACCAGTACGCCTACACCGCCAGCTCCACTTCGCTCGACTCGCGCCTGCCTGCGTGGCTGCTCGAAGGCGGGCGCGAGGAAGGGAAGAAGCGGCTCGCCGATCCGGGCGTGCGCGAGCGCGTGCACAAAGAGATGAAGGAGGCGCTCAAGCGCGGCGGGTTTAAGGACTACGACTTCGCCGTCGTCGCGAGCTACCGACCGAACCCGGAGTTCGACGGCAAGTCAATCGCGCGGATCACGTTCGAGACCAAACAGAAAAGGGACGTTGACAGCCAGATCGAGCAGATGCTCGAGATGTACGCGGCGGGCGGCGCTGGCATGATCTACCACGGCATGAACGAGCAGGACGTGCAGACGATCATGCGCGAGCCGTTCACGATGATCGCGTCCGACTCGGGCGTGCTCCGCATGGGCGAGGGCGTGCCGCACCCGCGCGGCTACGGCAACAACGCGCGCGTGCTCGGTCACTACGTGCGCGAGCTGAAGATCGTCGCGCTCGAAGACGCGATCCGCAAGATGACTTCGCTCCCGGCGCAGACCTTCCGCCTGACGGGGCGCGGGCTGCTGCGCGAGGGCTACGCGGCGGACGTCGTCGTCTTCGACGACGCGCAGATCGCCGACCGCGCCACCTTCGAGCAGCCGCACCAGTACGCCGCCGGCATTTCTTACGTCATCGTCAACGGTCAGCCCGTGCTCGCCGAGGGGCAGATGACCGACGCGCGACCGGGCGCGCCGCTGCGCGGACCCGGCGCGTCCGTGGCGGCGGCTGTCGCGGCGAAGTGAGTGCGCCCGCGGGGGGCGCAGATGACAAGTTTGCGGGGGGTGGCGCAAACTGGTTCGCGCCGAGGCAGACCGCCCGCGCAGCGAGGCAGAGTCGTTAATTTTCCTTTACCACTGGAGGCAGCCGTATGTTGAGAAGCTTCTTGTCGCTCGTCGCCTGTGCGCTCTTGCTGTGCGCGGCGACCGCTTACGCCCAGGAGATCACGGGCACCATCGCCGGCACCGTCAAGGACACAGCCGGGGCGAGCGTCGCGGGCGCGACCGTGACCATCACTAACCTCGATAAGAAGATCGTCGCGCGCACCGTCACGACGAGCGACGAGGGAACCTACTCCGCCCCCGACCTTCCCGTCGGCAACTACGAGGTGGCCGTCGAGGCGCCGAACTTCAAGAAGTACGTCGCCACCAAGGTCAAGCTGGACGTGGCGCAGCACCGCACGATTGACGCGACGCTCGAGGCGGGGCAGGTGGCGGAGGTCGTCACGGTCGAGGCGGAGCCACTACAGGTCGATCTGCAGACGCCGACGGCGGCGAACCTGATCTCCGGGACGCAGGTGCGCGAACTCTCCCTCAACAACCGCAACTTCGTCCAGCTCACGGCGCTCATGCCCGGCGTCTCGTCGAACTTGGCGGATCAGGTTTACGTCGGCACGACGAACCCGAACGGCGAGGCGAACACCGTCTCGATCTCCGTCAACGGCGCGCGCTCGGCGGCGAACAACTGGACGGTTGACGGCGCGGATAACACCGACCGCGGCTCGAACCTGACGATCATGATGTACCCGTCGGTGGACGCCATCGGCGAGTTCAAGGTCTCGCGCAGCCTCTACCCGGCGGACACGGGTCGCGCGGGCGGCGGGCAGGTCAACGTCGTCACCAAGTCGGGCACCAACCAGTTCCACGGCAGCGCCTACGAGTTCGTCCGCAACGAGCGGCTCAACGCCAACCGCTTCTTCATCAACGCCAACCCGAACGCCACGCGCGACACCAACGGCAGGGCGAAGCGCCCGCCCCTGCGCTACAACAACTTCGGCTGGACGCTCGGCGGGCCGCTCCCCACGCCGCACTTCGGCGAGGGCGGACCCTCGGTGGTGCGCGGCAAGACCTTCTTCTTCTTCTCCGAGGAGTGGCGGCGCACGATCACCTACACGGAGTTCCGCCCGACGGTGCCGACCGCGGCGCTCAAGCAGGGCGTCTTCCCCGTCTTCGTCTGCGTCCAGTTCACCGGCACCACGTGCACGCAGGCTGCCAACCAGATCACGAACATCAACCCGGTTGCGGCCGCCTACATCAGGGACATCTACGGCACGATCCCCGACCCGGCGCCCGGCACCTTCACCCTCACCTCGCCGCAGCGCAACCTCTTCAACTTCCGGCAGGAGATACTCAAGATCGATCACACCTTCAGCAAGAAGCTGAGCGCCTTCTACCGGTTCGAGAACGACAAGATTCCGACCGAGGAGCCGAACGCGCTCTTCTCCAGCGGCTCGCAGCTCCCCGGCGTCTCGACGACGAAGACCGACTCGCCCGGCAAGAGCCACACCGCCCGCTTCACGCTCGCGGCGACCCCGACGACGATCCTCGACGGCGGCTACGCCTACACGCGCGGCGCGATCTTCAGCGACCCCGTCGGCATCCTGCTCCAGTCCGTCTCTTCCGACATCAACCCGGCGATGCCCTTTGCGAACACGCTCGGGCGCGTCCCCGTCGTCTCCCCCGGCTTCGCCTCGACCAGCACGTTCGGTCCCTACCGCAACTTCTCGACCTACCACCAGTGGAACATGAACCTCTCGAAGATCATGGGCAACCACACGCTGAAGTTCGGCGGGCAGCTCCACTTCTTCCGCAAGTTCGAGAACGCGGGCGGCGGCAACCAGGGCACCTTCAGCTTCTCCGGCACGACGCGCCCGACCGCCACGACGCCGGGCGTCCCCGCCGGGGCGGCGGTCGTCACCTCGTCGAACGCCTTCCTCCAGCAGTGGGCTAACTTCCTGCTCGGCAACGTCTCGTCGTTCACGCAGACGCGCTTCGACATCACCGCCGACATCCGCGCACGCAACCACGAGTTCTACGGGCAGGACGAGTGGAAGGTGCGCCCGAACCTGACGCTCTACTACGGCGCGCGCTACTCGCTCTTCCGCCAGCCGACGGACGCCAACGGGCTGCTTACGAACTTCGACCCGGCGGCCTACAACCCGGCGCGCGCCTTCGGCGTCGATCCCCTGACGGGCAACCGCGTCGGCGCGGGCGATCCGCTCAACGGCATCATCGTCCAGGGGCAGAATTCGCCCTTCGGCAACAAGGTCGGCAGCGAGGACAACAGCAACATCGGTCCCCGCGTCGGGCTCGCTTGGGACCCGTTCAAGGACGGCAAGACCGCCATCCGCACCGGCTACGGCATATACTACGACGTGCCGCTCTACGGCACCTACGAGC
>JAIVGV010000194.1 GCA_020201365.1 Acidobacteriota bacterium | reverse complement strand
GGCTCGTCGCCCTGCACGCTGACGACGATCTCGTAAGACTCTTCGAGGGCGGCGGCGGCTTCGGCGACGCGGTCGCCGCCGCTCGCGTGCGCCGGGCTCGTCATCACCGCCTCGTAGCCCGCGGCGCGCACGGCGTCGGAGATGCGCGCGTCGTCGGTCGCGACGATCACGCGCGCGACGTTGCGCGCGGCGAGGGCGCGCTCGCAGACGCGCACGATCATGGGTCGCCCGCAGATGTCGAGCAGGGGTTTGCCGGGCAGACGCGACGAGCGGAAGCGCGCGGGGATGATGGCGACGGCGGATTTTTGAGGATTGGAGCCCGTGTGAATCACGGGACTACAAGTTAACTTGCCGCCGCCGAAGTGTCAACGGAAATTGCGGATTGCGGATTGCGGATTGCGGATTAAAAGACCAGCAGAGCGGCGCGTGTATGTCTCTCTCCAATCCGCAATCGTCAGGTTTGACAGCCAAAGTCGTGCGGGCTACCATGCGAGGGCTGTTAGCAATCATTCGACAGGCGCGCGTCCCCAAGGGCTGAGAGACTCAAATTCTCCTCGCCCCGCGCCTCCACCAAGCAGACACGCGGGCAATTTTATGGGCTTCGCCACCACCGCCATCCACGCGGGCAACGAACCTGATCCGACGACGGGCGCCGTCTCCGTCCCGATCTACCAGACCTCGACTTACGCGCAGGAGGGCTTGGGCAAGCCCCGCGGCGGCTTCGAGTACGCGCGCACGCAGAACCCGACGCGCCTCGCCGTCGAACGCAACGTCGCCGCCCTCGAAGGCGCGCGTTTCGGCTTCGCGTTCGCGTCCGGCATGTCGGCGATTGACGCGGTGCTGCGGCTCGTCAAAGCCGGCGACCACGTCGTCGTCTCCGACAACACTTACGGCGGAACCTACCGGCTCTTCTCGCGGATACTATCCAACTACGGCATCGAGTTCTCTTTCGTTGACACTTCGGACTCGGGCGAGGTCGAGCGCGCGCTCAAAGAGAACACGCGGATGGTTTACGTCGAGACGCCGACGAACCCCGTGATGACGGTGACGGACCTGACAGCCGTCTCCGAGCTCGCGCGCGCGCGCGGCGTCCGGGTGGTGTGCGACAACACCTTCATGTCGCCGTACCTGCAGCGCCCGATAGAGCTCGGCGCGGACATCGTGCTCCACTCGGCGACGAAATACCTGAACGGTCACTCGGACAGCGTGGGCGGCGTCGTCGTCCTGAACGACGAGCAGGACGCGGAGTGGCTGAAGTTCGTCCAGAACAGCGTCGGCGCGATCCTCTCGCCCTTCGACTCCTGGCTCACCCTGCGCGGGACGAAGACTTTGGCGCTTCGGATGGAGCAGCACGACAAGTCGGGTCGCGCCGTCGCCGCCTTCCTCGAAGAGCACCCGAAGGTCGAGAAGCTCTACTATCCGGGGTCGCTCTCGCACAAGCAGCACGAGTTGGCGAAGCGGCAGCAGCGGGGTTTTGGCGGCATGGTCTCGTTCGACGTGGGCTCGCTAGAGAACGCGCGCGCCGTGCTCGAAGGCTGTCGGCTTCTGACGCTCGCCGAGAGCCTCGGCGCGGTCGAGTCGCTCATCTCGCACCCGGCGACGATGACGCACGCCTCGGTGCTTCCGGCGACGCGCCAGCGCCTCGGCATCACCGACGGGCTCGTGCGCGTCTCCGTCGGGCTCGAAGACACGGACGACATCATCGCCGATCTGGATCAGGCGTTGGGGAAAATAAAGTGATGTGTGCCGAGTGCTGGGAACTGAGTGAAAGACAAAGAGCGCGCGCCCCGCGCCGTTGCCTTTTCTCAGCACTCGGTACTCAGCACTCAGTACTCGCATATGCTCGTCGAGCTTCACGCATGTTCTGACGTCGGGCGCGTCCGGCAGGGCAACGAGGACAACTTCCTCGTGCTCGATCTGACGACCGAGCGCAGTTGGACGGGCTCGGACGAACGGGACGCGCCGCCCGGCGGCTTGCGCCGCTTCGAGGTGGGCGGGCGCGGGGCGCTGCTCGCCGTCTCGGACGGCATGGGCGGCGCGCTCGCGGGCGACGTGGCGAGCCGCATGGCGGTCGAGACCGTGCGCGACATGCTCGTCGAGGACGAGGCGGAGACGCGCCAGCACGAGGTCGGCGCGCGCGATGAGGCGGAACGCGACGGCGGCGTGCGCGGCGACGAAGAAGGCGTGCCGCTCGTCGAGGCTGTCAGCAACGCGACCAGCTACGCCAACTACGCCATCCACCGCAAGAGCGTCGAAGACCCGCAGTGCAGCGGCATGGGCGCGACGCTCACCGCCGCCGCCGTCTCCGGCGACTCGGTCTCGCTCCTCCAAGTCGGAGACAGCCGCGCCTACGTCATACGCGGCGGCGAGATCAAGCTCGCGACCAAGGATCAGTCGCTCGTCCAGCAGCTCGTTGACGCCAAGCAGATCAGCGAGCAGGACGCCGAGACGCACATGTTCCGCAACGTCATCCTGCAGGCGCTCGGCGCGCAGAGCGATCTCGAGCCCGTCGTCTCGCGCGTCAGGGTGCAGCGCGGCGACCTGCTCCTGCTGTGCAGCGACGGTCTGTCGGGGAAGCTGCGCGCCGAGGACATGCGCGACATCGTGGCTCAGTCGAAGGGCGATCTCGCCGCCGCCTGCGAGTCGCTCGTGCGCGAGGCGAACGAGCGCGGGGGCGAGGACAACATCACGGTCGTGCTCGCGCGCTTCGACGGCGAAGACCTCCCCGCGCGCGCCTCCGACGAGATCGCCGTCGAGGTTCACGAGCCGGAGCACCAGTTCCAGGACTTCTCCGAAGACGACACCTCGCCCATCCCCTGATCCGCACGCGTGCTTTCCGGCGCGCGGCGGCGGCGGCGGCAAACTACCCCCGAAAAATCTTGACAGCCTCCCCCCGCGGGCATAGAGTCTGCCCAGAATTCCCCCAAGCCCCTTTGAGCTTTCAAACTTAGAGCGCCGCGCTCCGCCTACCGCGCGCGGCGGCTCACTTTCTATCGGCGCGGCTCGGCGCGCGTGCGACCCGCGCGCCGAGACCACGTCCGTACCCTCGCGCTAACAGACTGCGTCGGTGTCGGACGCCGCGGCGTCGTACTCTCCCGCCGCGCGGCGTCTCTGCCGAATCCTGCGAATGCCAAACCGATAAGGAGTAAATACGATGCTTTCCCGTGTCACCTTTTGCTTCAACACGCTCGGGCGTGCCCGCGTGCGCCTGTGCCTGCTCCTGCTGTGCGCGCTCGTACTGAC
>JAIVGV010000501.1 GCA_020201365.1 Acidobacteriota bacterium | reverse complement strand
ATGATGAAGAGCGTGCGCGCCGGATCGATCCATGAAGCGAAACCGTTGATCGCGTCCGGGTCTGTCGAGTCGAGCACGAGGAGTTCGGGCGAGCCTTCCTGTTTGCCGAAGGTCTGCCGCAAGACTTCGGGGCAGAGCGAGGAGCCGCCCATGCCGCAGACCATCGCGTGCGTGAAGCCCGCGCCGCGAACCTCTTCGGCGAAGCGCGCGAGTTCGCCTTCGACGCCGACCATGCAGTCAACGACGGTGAGCCAGCCGAGCGCGTTGCGGATGATCTTCTGGTGCTCTTCCTCCTGCTTCCAGAGTGCCGCGTCCTTGCGCCAGATGCGGCGCACGGCGTCCGCTTGCTCGGCCTCCTTGAGCGCGGCTTGAACCGCGTCATTGTACTTTCCCAGGCTGAAGTTCACTCTCTCGTTGATGCCGGAGATGAGCGCGTCGCGCTTCGCCTCGATGGAGGCGAGGAGCGTGTCGAAGGACTTGACGAAGGCGTCGAGCCCGTCGCGCTGGAGCTTCTCGGTGACGGCTTTCAGATCGACGCCGGCCTCGGAGAGGCGCGCGACGATCTCGCGGCTCTCGTCCAAGTCCTGTTCGATGGTGAGCGCCGCCGTGCCGTGGTCGCGGATCGCCGTGTAGGTCGCCGGCGGGACGGTGTTGACGGTCTCCGCCCCGATGAGGGTGTCCACGTACATCAGGTCGTAATACTTCGGGTTCTTCGTGCTCGTCGAAGCCCACAGGGGGCGCTGCACCTGCGCGCCCTTCGCACGCATCGCGGCGAAGCGCTCGCCGTGGAAGATCTCTTTGTACTTCTGGTAGGCGAGTTTCGCGTTGGCGACCGCCGCCTTGCCGAGCAGCGACTCAAGACTCGACTTCTCTTCGGCACTCTTCGCGGCGGCGATCTTCTTTTCGAGTTCGGCGTCAACGGAAGAGTCCACGCGCGAGACGAAGAAACTGGCGACCGATGCGATGCCCTCGACCGACTTGCCTTCCGCGGCGCGCCGCTCCAGCCCGCGGATGAAGCTCTCGGCGACCTGCACGTAATTCTCTATCGAGAAGATCATCGTGATGTTGATGTTGATGCCCCGGTAAATGGACTCTTCGATGGCGGGAATCCCCTCCTGCGCCGCGGGGATTTTGATCATCACGTTCGGGCGTCCGAGCCGTTTGAAGAGGCGTTCGGCTTCGTCAATCGTCTGCTGGGTCTCGTAAGCAAGACGCGGGTTGACTTCGAGGCTGATGAAGCCGTCGCGCCCGCCTTCACGGTCATAGACGGGGCGGAGCGTGTCCGCCGCGCCGGCGATGTCCTGGACGACCAGCTCCTCGAAAATCTCGTCCACGCCCTTGCCCGCCGAGACGAGCGAGCGCAGCTGCTCGTCGTAGTCGTTCGAGCCGGTGATGGCTTTCTCGAAGATGGTGGGGTTGGAGGTGACGCCGCGCAGATCGTCCTCGGCGATCTTGCGGGCGAGGTCGCCGGAGGTGAGCATCGCGCGGCGGATGTTGTCGTACCAGATGGACTGACCGAGTTTCGCGATCTCAACCAGCGTGTTCGTCATCGCTTTCAGACTCCTTAGCGGTTCTAGGCGCGCGCCGCGCGGCGTGAAACTGTCGCGCCGCGGGCGGCGGGCGCGGCTGAAAGATCAGGGTGCAGGCTCGGGTTGTTGGGAACTGACCGCTATCAAGATAAAAGAAAAAGGGCTGAGTTTCAATCCTCAGCCCTTCGTCTCGCGTGATCCCGGAGTAACGCCGCCGCCTTAGTTCGACGCCTCCTGCGGGTTCTGGAAGTAGGTGTCGTCCATCTTCACGCCGTAGGTGACGGTGTCGATGCGCACCTCCTCGACCTGCTTGCCGTCGGCGTAGAGCACCGAGCGGAACGGGACGAGCGTGCTCTGCGCGATGCGGTACTCGCCGAAGCTGCGCCGGTATTTAATGGGATCGCCGCCCGCCGGGTTCGGCTCCTCGTATTCGAGCCAGAGGACGTGCCCTGTGAGCCGCAGATCCGGGTTGGCGCTGATGAAATAGCGCGTCTTGTGGTTCTGCTTGTCGGTGAGATCGAGTATCCAGAGATCGAGCCCCTTTTGCTTGTCGCGCCCGCCGTATGCGACGGTCGAGCCGTTCTCCTTGTAGCGCAGCAGGGCGTCTATGCCGTGGTACGCCTGCGAGAGGAACCCGGCGGTCGCCTCCTCGCGCGGCGTGAAGGGCGTGTTGTTGATGACGCCCCAGATCTGCCCGGCGTTGTAGATGAGCGCGAACTCCATCGAGGGCATCTTCTGGTCGAGCCGTATCTTGTCCTTGGCGAAGCTCTCGCCGCGCACGAAGCGCTGCTCGTAGTTGACCTCCTCGACCTGCCCGTCCTTGTTGAGCCGCGTGACGTGCCCGTTCTCGACGCCGTTGCGCCGCACCTGATTGAGCACCGCGCGCCCGAAGCCGTTGCCGTAGACGGCGATGACGATCTCGGCGAGCTGCTCGGCGGTCGGGTCCTTGAGGTCTTTGATCGAGAGCGCCTTCGCCTTCTGCGCCCTCTGCTTCTGCTGCTCGATCGGGGGCGCGACCTCCTTCTCCTTCGCCTTCTTCTCGGGCGAGGCTTGGGGCGAAGGGGGCGGAGCGGGCGTCGGCGTCTGCGCGAGGCAGGGGGCTAGGCACGCCGCGATGATGAGCGCGGCGGCGAACGCCGAGAGTCTGGAGGGACGCAACACGAGAACGGTTCTCCTTCTGTCTTGATTCTGTTTCTGAGAGCCGCGCGGGAGGCTGCAAGCGGCTCACTTGCGGAACGCGAAATTGTAGCACAGGCGAGCCCGCAGGCGCCCACGCGGCGACGCCTCGCCGGGGCACATTTATGGATGCGGCGGCGCGCCGCGCCGATGCCCGCCGCGCGTTGACAACGCTTCCGACGCGCGGTTACAGTTCAGAGTTTTCATAGAACCCGTGGCGAGTAACAAGTGGCGAGTGACAAGCTAATCCGACGCTTGTTCTTACCTCTCGCCCGTCGCCCGTCGCCTGTCACTGTTTTTAGAAAGGATCAACGGTCATGCAACGAGTAGGGATTCTGGTCGGGCGGGAGAAGACTTTTCCGCTGGCGCTCGTCGAGCGGATTAACGAGCGCGGCAAGGGCGACGTGGAGGCGGAGTTCGTCGCGGTCGGTGGCGTGCGCCTCGACGAAGAGAGGCGCTACGACATCATCATTGATCGCATCTCGCACGAAGTACCCTTCTACCGCGGCTTTCTGAAGCGCTGCGCCCTCGAAGGCACTTACG
>JAIVGV010000500.1 GCA_020201365.1 Acidobacteriota bacterium | reverse complement strand
CTCGAACGCCGTCGCGGAAGAGGCGAGCGCGGTCAGAAGATAGATGACCCAGAGGCGCGTGTGCCCGGTCGCCGTGACGAGCGAGAGCAGCGAAGCGGCGAAGAGCATCGTCGCCTGGGCCGCGATCATCAGTCGCTTGCGGTCGAAGGCGTCGGCGACGACGCCGCCCGCGAGCGAACACAGAATGATCGGCACGACGCGGACGAGCCCGACGAGCGAGAGCGCCAGCGCCGCGTGCCGCTCACCAAGGGGCTTCGCCAGCAGATAGACGTGCCAGTTGATCGCCACGAGCTGCATCTGCGAGCCCGTGATCGAGACGAACTGCCCCGCCCACAGCAGACGAAAATCCCTGTAGCGCAGCGCCGCGAACGACGACTCGCGCTCGTCTTGTTGATCTGCGAGCGCGCTGGCTTGCGCGTCGCTCACGTGAACGTCGGCGGTGGTGTGAACGTCGGGCTCTGACTCGGACACGGCGACAGTATAAACGAGCGGCGCGCCTGCGCGTCCGAAGACGAGCGACCCCGAACCTCTCTCAAGGGTTCGGGGTCGCTCGCCTTACTCGGAGCTAGGCTGACTAACCGACTGGCAACAACGCTGCGGAAGCGATCACTTGCACTTCGAGTAGCCGCAGTCGCGGCAGAAGTCGCAGCCCGAGGCGTGCTCCAACTGCCCGCGGCACTCGGGGCACTCGCTGATGAGCGAGAAGTTCCGGTTCTCCGCCGCGCCTTCGGGGACGGCGACTTTGACGGTCGGCTGCTGATAAGCCACGGCGCGCGCCGAGTCGGGCTGATTCTGGAGGCGGCGGTACGTGAGCATGATGCACTCGGCGGCCGCCTGCTCGGGGCTGGTGAGCAGCCGCTCGTTGAACCAGACCGAGTGCGTGCCCGTCACTTTGTTCAGGCTGCGAGCGACCTCGCGCGCGTCGAACCCGCCGCGCAGCATCTTCGAGGCGAGGAGTCCCACGCCGCCGGAGATGGGACCCGTGGCGAAGACTTCGAGAATCTGCCGCCCGTCGTGATTCACCGTCACGTACAGGTTCTGCCCGTCAAACGGAATCTGCCAGGTGAAGCCGCGCAGCTCCCTCGGTCGCTCGACGCGCGCCGCCTCGTCAGCGACCGACGACGCGGCGACGTTCGCAACCTCGACGCCCGTCGGCGTCAACTCGGTCGAATCGAGACTCGGCTGAGCCTCTTCTGTCGTCACGTCCGGCGCGGCGATGGCGGCTTCGGTCGTGACCATCGGATCGCACGCGACCTCGCCCTTCGGCTCCTGCGCCTTCACGGTCGAGAGCACTTGGGAGTCGCGGGAACCGTCGCGGTAGTACGACACGGCTTTGCAGCCCAGCTCGCGCGCGAGGCGGTAGAGGTGGTCAACCGATTCGAGCGTGTCGTCCTTCGAGCCGTTGCAGGTCTTCGACACTCCGTTATCCACGTGCGCCTGCGCCGCGGCGAGCACGCGCACGTGCTGCTCGGCGCTGATCGACATCGCGGAGATGAAATAATCGGGAAGCTCCGACTCGCGCGCGCAGACGTACTCCGCGGCAAAGTCAATCGAAGCCTGATCGGTCTGATCCACTTCGACGCCGAGCGCGCGCGCCGCGACCGTGTGGACGTAGGTGCGCTTACCGAGCGTGTCTTGGCGGACGTAAGCCCAGGAGAAGTTCGGCTCGACGCCGGAGGAAGTCTCCGCGACGAGCGAGATCGTGCCGGTCGGCGCGATGGTCGTCGTCTCGTAGTTGCGGGGCGTCACCGGCACGTCTTCCGGGATGCCGATCTCTTCGCGCAGGAACTTGTCGTAAGCCGCCTTGTTCGGCTCGTACTCGGGGAAGACGCCGCGCTCCGCGCCGAGCGCGCACGACTCGATCCAAGCCTCGCGCCGGACGAAGCCCATCAACTCCTCCATGAAGGCGATGGACTCCTGCGAGCCGTAAGGAATCTTGTGCATCAGGCACAGGTCTGCGAAGCCCATGATGCCTAAGCCCACGGGTCGCGTGCGCTTCACCACGTCGTCAATCTCCGCGAGGGGCCACGCGCAGACGTCGATCACGTTGTCGAGGAAGCGCGTTGACCAGCGGACGACTTCCGAGAGCCGCTCCCAGTCCACGCGCTTGTCGGCGTCGTAGAACTTCGCCACGTCAACCGAGCCGAGGTTGCACGAGTTGTTGAAGTGCAGCGCCTGCTCCGCGCACGGGTTCGTCGCGTAGATCGGACCCATCGACTGGATCATGTGGTTGCGGCGGTTCACTTCGTCAATGAAGATCACGCCGGGCTCGGCGTAGCGGTGCGCGCTCGCCACGATCCTGTTCCACACGTCGGGCGCGAAGACCATGCCGGGACGGGGCGGCAGCTCCGTCGTGCAGCGCGCGAGCAAGCCGGAAGATTCGGCGTCGCGGAACGCCTGCTTGTCGCGGAACGTGACGGTCGAGCCGTCCGCCGCGCGATAGACGGCGTAGTCGCCGTTCTGCACGGGATCAAAAACCGGCTCGTCCCACGGCTTGCCGTCGAACTTCAACTGGAACCACTCGCCGCGATCAACCGCGCCGAAGAACTCGTCCGTGACCGTGACGGAGATGTTGAAGTTCGTCAGGCTCGTCTGATCGTTCTTCGCGTGGATGAAGCGGAGCAGGTCCGGGTGATCGACGCGCATGATGCCCATGTTCGCGCCGCGGCGGACGCCGCCCTGCTTCACCGTGTCGGTCGTCGTGTTGAAGATGTTCATGAACGACACGGGACCGGAAGCGACGCCGTGCGTCGAGCGCACCATCGAGCCCGCGGGGCGCAGCTTCTCGAAGGTGAAGCCGGTGCCGCCGCCCGTCTGGTGGATGATCGCGGCGTCGGTCGCGGTCTTCATGATGCCGGCGATTGAGTCGGGCACGTCGAGGACGAAGCAGGCGGCGAGCTGACCCGTCGGCTTGCCCGCGTTGACGAGGCACGGCGTGTTCGGGATGAACTCGCGGCGCAGCATGACGCCAGACATCGCGTCGTAGAACTCTTCCTGCCTGGCTGGGTCAGTCTCGGCGAGCGCGACGTGACCGACGACGCGGCGCACCACGTCCGCCCACTCCTCAATCGGGTTGCCCTTCGCATCCTTCAGGCTGTAACGCTTGCTGACGACCTTGCGCGCGTTGATGCCGAGCTCCGTGACCTGCGGCTTCACCTTCGCGGGCTTCGCTGCGATGAGACTCCCCTGCGCGGAGTTCTGACCGACGACTGTGCTCATGATCTCTTCCCTCTCTCCCGCGCCCGTGTACGC
>JAIVGV010000499.1 GCA_020201365.1 Acidobacteriota bacterium | reverse complement strand
GCCTTCGAGCAGCGTCTGCCCCGCGCCGAGCGAGACGGGGACGAAGGCGCGGAAGACGACGGCGTTCCTCACAGTCAACACGCCGACGACGACGAGCGCGCCCGCCAAGAGCGACGCCGCGCGGCGCAGGCGACTCCCGCGCGCCGAGAGAAAGAAGACGAACACGGCGAGCGCGGGCGCGAGCAGCAGGGCGTTGGCGCGCAGCCAGCAGGAGACGCCGACGAGCGCGCCCGCGAGAAACATCGAGATGAGATTCGACCTTCGCGCCGCCGCGCGCACGCGTGCCGCCGTCATGCTCTCCGCCGCGCTCGCGCCTGTGCGCGCGTTTGTGTTCTCGCGTCCGTCTGTCGCCGCGCGCGCGATGAGATAGACGGCGCAGAGGATTGGGAGGACGGCGAGCGCGTCGGGCAGCAGGAGCACGGAGTTCCAGGCGAGCTGCGGCGAGACGGCGGCGAGCAGCCCCGCGACGAGCGCGGTCGGAAGGCTCAGTAGCTCCGCGACGATGAGGAAGAGGAGGACGCACGAGAGCGCGTCGCAGAAGATTTGGAAGAGCTGGAGCGCCGCGTCGGACTCGCCGAAGAGCTTGAAGACGAGCGCGAGCAGGACGGGGTAGCCGGGCGGGTGTCCGAGCGAGTCGGGGTTGGCGAGCGGCGACGAAGGGCTGAAGAATGATCCGATCCCGCCGTCTAGTAGGTAGCGCGCGTCGCGCTGGTAACCCGCCGTCACGGTCGTCTGCACCTTGCCGACCTCGCCCCGCGTCTCGCTCCACGTGGCGAGGCGGACGCCGAAAGCGGCGGCGAAGACGACGAGCGCGAACGCGGCGAGCCTGCGGCGCGCGTTCGTCGCTCCCGTCGGGTTGTTCTCGCTTGCTGCGACGCGCGCGGAGGGCGGGGCGGGCGCGTCGTCGCTGCGGTTTATTTTCACGCGGCGAAATTATATAAGAGTTCCTTCTCCGCGTCTTTGCGCCTTCGCGTGAAAACTGATTCTCACGCGAAGGCGCAAAGACGCGAAGGGGAGACGAAACGAGATGTGCGGAATCGCGGGAATGATCACGAGAGACCCGCAGGCGCGCGCGGGCGCTCTGCTCCGCTCAATCGAGCACCGCGGGCGCGACGACGAGGGCGCGTGGGTCTCCGAGCCGTTCGACGAGGACGGCAGGCGCGCGTGCCTGCTCCACCGTCGGCTCGCGATCATTGACACTTCGAGCGCGGGTCATCAGCCGTTCGCCTCAAGCGACGGGCGGTTCGTCCTCACCTACAACGGCGAACTCTACAACTACCGCGGCTTGCGCGAACAGCTCGAGGCGCGCGGGCGCAAATTCCACACAGACTCCGACACCGAGGTCTTGATAGAAGCCTTCGCCGAGTGGGGCGCAGATTGTCTGCCGCGCCTGAACGGCATGTTCGCGTTCGCCGTCTGGGACGGGCGGGAGAAGACTCTGACGCTCGCGCGCGACCGCCTCGGCATCAAGCCGGTGTACTACGCGGACGTGCCAGCGTCGAACGGCGCGGGGGCGTCGTTCGTCTTCGGGTCGGAGATTAAAGCGATCCTGGCGTCGGGTCTCGTCGAGCCCGCGCTCGATCTGGAAGGTCTGCACCAGCAGTTAACTTTTTTGTGGACGCCCGATCCGCAGACGCTCTTCCGCGGCGTCAAGAAATTGCCGCCCGCGCACGTGCTCACCGTAAAAGACGGCGCGCTTGCCTTGCGCGAGTGGTGGGACGTTTCTTTCGACGAGATCGAGGGGGGGCGCGGCGAGGCGTGGTGGCGCGAGCGCGTGCTCGAAACCTTGGATCGCGTCGTGCGGATGGAGATGGTGGCGGACGTGCCGCTCGGCGCGTTCCTTTCGGGCGGCGTTGACTCCTCGTCAATCGTCGCGCTCATGCACCGCCACGCCGGAGGGCGCAAAGTTTCGACCTACACGGTCGGCATCGAGTCGCAAGACCTGCGCTACGACATCATCCCTGACGACACGCGCTGGTCGCGCGAGGTCGGGAAGTTATTTGACACGGACTATCACGAGCGCACGCTGAAGCCCGACGTGGCGGAGCTTCTGCCGCTGCTCGTGCGCCACGTCGAGATGCCTTTGATAGACATGGCGTTCAGCAGCTACCTCGTCTCGCGCGAGGCGCGCGAGACTCTGACCGTGATGCTGTCGGGGATGGGCGGCGACGAGGTGTTCGCCGGATACCCGCGCCAGCTCGCGATGCAGATCGCGGGCTGGCTCGACCCCGTCGTGCCGCGCGCGGTTCGTCGCCCGCTGATGAGCGCTGTCGCGAAGGCTTTGCCCGGCGGTCTGCCCGGACGCCTGACCGCGCCGCTGCGCAACGCGAAGAAGTTTGCCGGGAGTGCCGCGCTCGACTTTGAAGATCGCTACCTCGGCTTCGGCACCTACTTCACCGACGGGCAGAAGCGCGCGCTCTACACGGACGACGCGCGAGACGCGACGCGCGACTTCGATCCTTACAAAGAGCACCGGCGCTACTTCGCGCGCTGCCGCGACAGCGCGCCGCTGAACCGTCTGCTCTACGTCGATCTCAAAACCTTCCTCCCCTGTCTGAATCTTGATTACACGGACAAGACCTCGATGGCGGCGACGCTCGAAGTGCGCGTGCCGTTCCTCAACGTCGAGCTGGTCGAGCTCGCGGCGCGGATGCCGCCCTCGTTGAAGCTGCGGGGCTTGAAGCGCAAGTACATCCTGAAGCGCGCCGCCGAAAGGCTTCTGCCGCGCGAGATCGTGTGGCGAAAGAAGGCTGGCTTCGGCGCGCCCGTGCGCTCTTGGTTGCGCGGCGCGCTGCGCCCGCTGGTCGAAGAGCTTTTGTCGGAGGAGGCGGTGAGGCGGCGCGGGTTGTTCAGACCCGAAGAGGTGCGCCGCGTCGTCGAGGCGAACCTGTCGGGGCGCGAGGATTTCAGCTTGCAGGTCTTCCAACTGCTGACGCTCGAATTGTGGCAGCGGGAGTTTCTGGACTGAACGTTTGAAAGGAGGTGACGGATGATGAAGAGGGAACTGATCGCAATCGCCTTCGCCGTCGCGTGCGCCGCGGCACTCGCGTCGCGCGCGGGCGAGGCGCAGGGCGGGGCGCGGAAGTTTGAGCGGGCGAATGATGAGGCGTCGTCGTCGGAGACTGTGAGACCGCTGCGACCCGTGCACACTTTCTCCATCGTGGCGCGCGATCCGGTGACGGGCGAGCTGGGCGTCGCCGTGCAGTCGCACTGGTTCTCGGTCGGATCGAGCGTGCCCTGGGCGGAGGCGGGCGT
>JAIVGV010000193.1 GCA_020201365.1 Acidobacteriota bacterium | reverse complement strand
TCGTGAACCCGATCTCCTCCGGCTCCGCGTTGATGAGCCGCGCGACCGACTCGCGCGCCCGCTCGCGCCGCGCGAGCCACTCGTTCCAGCGCGCGTCGCCCGACGCGAGCACGTCGCGGTAGAACTCGGACGCGGCTTCGGCGACCTGACGCGGGATCGCGCCCGTCGCCGCGCTGTTCAGGTAGGCGGTGCGCCCGGTCACCTCGAAATCGCGCCGCACGCCCCGCCAGTCGAACGCTTCAGACATCTCTCGTTCCCTTTCCCGCATCACGCCTGCGCAGGTTGAAGTCGCTTGACGCTCGCGCGCGCGCGCGTCTATCTTCGCACGAGTTTACGCCGACACGCGGAGGAGTTTCTAAAGCAGATGACGACCGAGCACGTCGCGCACTCGACCATCGCGCCCGCGTGGGCGATTCCCGGCTACCTCGAAGCGCGCGACGGACACTTGACGATCAACGGCGCGGACTCTCTCAAACTCGTCAGACGGTTCGGCTCGCCGCTCTACGTCTTCTCCGAGCCGCGCGTCCGCGAGAACGTCGCGCGGCTCGTGCGCGCCGCCCGAGTCTCGGATCGCCCCGTCAGATTCTGCTACGCCTCGAAGGCGAACTCCAACATGGCTGTCCTGAAAGCCGTGCTCGACGCGGGCATTGACATCGAGGTGAACAGCGGCGGCGAACTCTACAAGGCGCTGCGCGTCGGCTTCCGCCCCGGGCAGATCATCTTCAACGGTACGAGCAAGACCGACGAGGAGCTCGACGACGCCGTGCGCGCCGGGATTCTCTCCGTTAACGTGGACTCGCTCTACGAGATCGGACTCGTCGCAGAAGCCGCGCGGCGCACGGGCAAACGCGCCAACGTCACGCTGCGGCTCGTGCCCGAAATCTCGACGCGCTCGCACATCGGCTTGCAGACGGCGCTCCTCACGTCGAAGTTCGGCATCACGCACTCCGAAGTTCAAAACGCATTCCGCCGCGCGCTCGCCAGTCCCGATCTCGTCAACGTCGCTGGCATACACATCCACGTCGGCTCGCAGACGCCGGACGTGGAGCCGTTCGCCGAGGCGTTCAAGGCGATGTGGTCGCACCTCGTCCGTCTGCACCGCGAGACGGGGCACGCGCTCTCGCACATCAACCTCGGCGGCGGCATCCCCGTCAACTACCTGCGCGACCGCTCGCAAGCCGATCAGCTCCCGGAAGCCGAACGCGAGATGCTCGGCGCGTCGCTCGACCCCTCGGAAATCTTAGGCGCGGTGATGCGCGCGGCGCGCGAGTCGGCGCGCGACGCCGAGGCGGAGCACCTGCTCGATCAAGTCACCTTCCTCTTCGAGCCCGGTCGCAGCGTCGTCGGCGACGCGGGGGTCGTGCTCACGACTGTCCGCAACATCAAGCGGCGACCCGAGACCGGCGACGTGTGGCTCCTGACGGACGCGGGCTTCAACCTCCTGCTCTCGATGACGACTTACAGTTGGTACTACCAACTCGTCTCCGCCTCGCGCGCAGACTCGCCCCACGCGACGCCCTACAAAGTAGCGGGACCGCTCTGCGACTCCGGCGACGTTTATTTCGACATCGAGGGCGAGGGGCGACTGCCCGACTACCGCAACCTCCCCGCGGAGGTCGAGCCCGGCGAACTCCTCGCGCTCCTGAACTCCGGCGCGTACTCGCTCGCGCAAGCCTTCCCCTACAACGGCCGCCCGCTCCCCGCCGTCGCCATCGTCCGCGACGGCGGTCGCGCCGACCTCGCGCGCAAGCGGGACACTTACGAAGACCTGCTCGCGGGCGACGTTTGGTAGCCGCGCGGTCGCGCGATTCCATTCGTCGCCCCTGCGTCGTCGAACCGCGGTGCGAGCATCAGTGCTAAAGCCATGAGCAAAAATTATTCGCCAGCTCCGAGCAACGTCACGTTAGTTCGCGGCTTGGGCTTGACCGCCGCGACTTCCGTCAACATCGCCAACATGATCGGCACGGGCGTGTTCTTAAAGACGCGCGTGATGACGTGCAACGTCGGCACGCCCGGCTTGGTGATCGCCGTGTGGGTCGTGGCGGGCTTGCTCGCGCTCGCGGGCGCGCTCACTTACGCGGAGCTGACGACGATGATGCCGCGCGCGGGCGGCGAGTACGTCTTCATGCGCGAGGCTTACGGCGCGCGCTGGGGCTTTCTGTTCGGCTGGACGCAGTTCTTCATCGCGCGCACCGGCTCGCAGGCGGCGCTCGCCGTCGGCTTCGCCATCTTTTTGAACATCCTCACGGGCGGCAAACTCTCCGGCACTTACTTCACGCTCCACGCCTTCCACTACGACTTCCCGTTCGGACACCTGCAACTCGTCGCGCTCGGGACGCTCGCCGTCACGACTCTGATCAACTGCGGCGCGGTCTCCTTAAGCGGTCACCTCTCTTCCGTCCTGACGTTCATCAAGATCGCGCTCGTGCTCGCCGTCGGCGTCGGCGCGTTCCTGTTGGCGACGGGCGACTGGCACCACTTCGCGCTCTCAAACACGAATGGTGCGTGCGAAGGCGTGGCGGCTTCGGCGCGCGGGGGCTTAGCCGGTTTCGGCGCGGCGATGCTCGGCGCCCTGTGGGCTTACGACGGCTGGAACAATGTCGCGCCGCTCGCCGGGGAGGTGCGCGAGCCGCAGAAGAACCTGCCGCGCGCGTTCGTCCTCGGCATGCTCGTCGTCGGCGCGCTCTACGTCTTCGTCAACCTCGCCTACTACTACGTGCTCACGCCGACCGAGATCGCGTCGGTTTCCGCCGCCTCGTCCGTCGCGACCGAAGTCGCCAGCCGTTTCTTAGGCGCGACCGCCGTCACGCTGATCGCCGCCGCGCTGATGACCTCTTCGTTCGGCGCGCTGCACACGTCGGTGCTCGCCTCCGCGCGCTACCCTTACGCGATGTCGCGCGACCGACTCTTCTTCCAGAGCCTCGCGCGCCTGTCGCCGAAGACGCACGTGCCCGTCCGCGCGCTCGTCGCGCAAGGCGTCTGGTCGGGCGTGCTCGCGCTTTCAGGCTCTTACGACACGCTCACGGACTACGCCATCTTCGCCCTCTGGATTTTCTACGGGCTCACCACCGCCTCGGTCTTCATCTTCCGACGCAAGATGCCCAACGCCGAGCGACCTTACAAGACCTGGGGCTACCCCGTCGTCCCCATCGTCTTCCTCGTCGTCACCGCGTGGTTGATTTACAACACCATTATGACGGCGCCCGTGCAGTCGGTCATCGGGCTGGTTTTGATTGCTTTAGGACTTTACGTCTATGAC
>JAIVGV010000498.1 GCA_020201365.1 Acidobacteriota bacterium | reverse complement strand
CACTGGAAGCGAGCGCCGGATCGGGCAGCGCGTTCTCGAAGAGTCCCAGCTCGAACTTGACGCGCAGGATGCGGCGCACGGCTTCGTCGATGCGCGAAACGGGCACTTTGCCCTCTTTGACGAGCGCGACGAGATCGTCGGCGAAGCTGTAGTCGGACGGCACCATGCTCATGTCTATGCCCGCCATGACAGCCATGCGCGTCGCTTCCTTCTCATCCGCCGCGACGTGCCACTGCGTGACGAGCTTCTGAATGTCCTGCCAGTCGGAGACGACGAAGCCCTTGAAGCCGAGTTCGCCGCGCAGGATGTCGGTCAGGAGGTGGTGGTTGACGTGGCCGGGCGTGCCGTTGATCTCCGCGGAGTTGACCATGACGGTGTGCGCGCCCGCTCTGACGGCGGCGGCGAAGGTCGGCAGGAAGTATTCGCGCAGGTAGTTCTCCGGGATCAGGGCGGTCGTGCGATCCCTGCCGCTCAAGGGGAAGCTGTAGCCCATGTAGTGCTTGAGGCTCGCGGCGACGTGCGACTGCGAGGAAACGTCGTCGCCTTCGAGACCGCGCACGAACGCCGCGCCCATGACTTTGGCGAGGTACGGGTCTTCGCCGAACGTCTCGTAGAAGCGGGGCCACAGCGGTTGCCGCCCGATGTCGAGGACGGGCGAGAACGACCAGGGGATTCCGGCGGCGCGCGTCTCAGCGGCGGCGATCTCCTCGGCGTGCTGCATCAGCGCGGGGTTCCACGTCGCCGCCATGCCGATCTCCTGGGGGAAGAGCGTCGAGCCCTGCACGTAGTTCGCGCCGTGGATCGAGTCGATGCCGTAGAGGACGGGAATCCGTAGGCGCGTGCGCTGGCTCGCCGCCTGAATCTTGCCGATGACGTCGTACCAGCGCGCGAGCGGCAGCGCCTGATCGTGGACGTTCAAGATCGAGCCGACGCCGTAGCGCCCGACGGCTTTGTCGAGCTTGGCGGGATCGATCTGGATCGACTGGTCGCTGCCCGTCGAGACCATGCCGATCTCGAGCTGCGTCATCTGCCCGACCTTCTCTTCGAGCGTCATGCGCGCGAGCAACTCCTCGACGCGGCGCGTCACGTCGCGCGCCGCGCGCGGGCGCGTGGCGGATTGGAAGAAGGCGTCGCTGTCGCTCACGTCCGCGCCGACGACGCCCCGCGCGTCGAGGGTCTGCGCCGAGGTTTGTTGCGACTGTAGGCAAAAGAGTTGGAGACACAGCGCGGAGGCAAGCGTCAGGGCGGTGATTCTCATGGCGTTCGGCTCGTCCTTCGGGGAAGAAGCTCGCAGGAACTTTGTGCCGCACATTCTCTTTTATCGAGCCGTTTTGTTCAAGGGAAATTTCGCCCGCCACGTGCGCGCGTCGGCTCGCGGCAGACGGCAAGAGCAGAAGGGGGCGCGAAAGAGCGGCTCTCGACAAAGCGCGGGCGGCGGTACAATATGGCTGCGAATAGTGACGGTCGAATCTGAATGAGAGGTAGCGTTAAGAGAAGCCTGACGCTCTGCTTCCTTCTGGGGAGCGCCTGCGCCTATTTCGGCTCTCCGCTGTTCGTCAGCGGTCGGGGGCAGTCGGGCGCGAAGAATCCTCTATCGAAGTGGCGCCCCGCGCGAGACTATTCCGGCGTCGGCTACGCGGGCGCAGCCGCCTGCGCGCAGTGCCACGCCAAAGAGTCGCGCACGCAAGCCGCAACGCCGATGGCGCACGCGGCGGAAGCCGGAGCCGCCTGCGAGGTCTTGAAGTCGCGCGCGCCGCTCACCTTCACCAACGGGGCTTACACCTACCGCATCACGCGCGAGGGCGAGCGCGCCGTCTATACGGTCGGCGACGGAGTCTCGACGATCTCCGAGCCCGTGCTCTTCTGCTTCGGGCAGGGCGTCGCCGGCCAGACCTACATCTTCCAACACAGAGGCGCGTACTACGAAAGTCGCGTCAGCTACTTCCAAGAGTCGAAGGGGCTCGACATCACCATCCTTCACCCGCGCGGCGTCCCCGCGTCGCTCGAAGACGCGCTCGGTCGCCCGATGAGCCGGGAGGCGACGCAAGGGTGTTTCAACTGCCACACGACGGCAGCCGTCGGCGACTCGCGGCAGCAGTTCGAGCGCGCCTCGCCCGGCGTCAGTTGCGAAGCCTGTCACGGACCCGGCGAAAGGCACGTCGCGGCGATGAGGGCGAAAGATTTAAGCGACCCGAAAATCTTCGACCCGACCGGCCTCGGCGCGATTGAGTTGTCGCAGGAGTTCTGCGGAGCGTGCCACCAGAGTTTCGACACCGTGATGTCGCTCGGCGGGCAGGGCGGCGCGGCGAACATACGCTTCCAGCCCTACCGCATCTACAACAGTCGCGGACACCTCGTTGACGATCCGCGCATGAGCTGCGTCGCCTGCCACGACCCGCACGAAGAGTTGCGCCACGACGCAGCCTACTACGACTCGAAGTGCCTCGCCTGCCACCTCTCGACCGCCGGAGAGCTGAAGACGCGGGCACGCTCCGCGCCCGCCTGCCCCGTCGCGACGAAGCAGTGCGCGACGTGCCACATGCCCAAGGTCGAGCTGCCGGAGATGCACTACAGGTTCACAGACCACTGGATTCGCATCGTCAAGCCGGGCGATGCCGTGCCGAGATGAAACGATGGAAGCGGAACGATGAACGATGAACCGGAAACCCGTCGTCTCCGGTTCGCTCTCACCGCTTCATCTGCATCGTTGTGACTTCATTGTTCCGCGCAGGCGTGACCCTGCTTATTTCTTGACGGGCGCGGCGAGTTGCTTCACGCGCTTGCGCCAGTCGGCGGGCGACGCGGACTTGAGCTGCGGTAGTTCGGACGCCGCGACGACCAACTCCCTGACACTCGCGACGACCGGAAACTCAAGCGCCGCCTTCGGCTTCGCCGCTTCGTCGAGCACGGCGAGGCGCGAGTCGCGCCACGCGGCGGACGGCGCGACGCCCTTCGTTAAGTAGGAGAGAGCTTCGAGCCCCGCCGCGCCCATCCGCGACAGGTCTCCGGCGAGCGGCTTCGCCTCGGCGAGCGCGGGCGAGCCGTCCATCAACGCCTCCAACTGCGAGCCGGCATCGCGCCAAGCGACGAGAGTGTTCTCCAGGTCGCTCGCGTGAGCCTCGAAGCGCGGGGCGTCGGCGAGCAGCGCGTCAACATCGCGCGAGAACTCTCGCGCCGCGTCGCTGTCGGGCCGCGCCGCGTCAACGAGTCCCGTCAGAGGGCTGAGCATCGTCTGCGGTCGCACCTGATAGCGCCTGTAC
>JAIVGV010000497.1 GCA_020201365.1 Acidobacteriota bacterium | reverse complement strand
GAGAGCGGGAGGCTGCCGCCGAGCGTGGGCATGCGGACGATCTTCTCTGTCGAAGTTGACTGCACGGCTTCGACGACCGAGAGCGAGACGGGCAAGTCCATCGCGGTGCGCTCGGCGTTGTAGCCGCCGGGGCGGTACGTGACTTTGGCGATGAGCGGGTGCGCGGCGCGCTCCGAGTCGGTCGGATCGCGTTCGGTGACGTAGAAGCCTTGGCGGCGTATGTGTTCGACGAGGCGTTGGACTTGGCGGCGGTAGTCGTTGCCGCGCACGAGTCGCAGGTCGAGCGCGGCGGTGGCGGTCGTCGGGATGACGTTGCGCGAGAGCGAGCCGACTTCGGCGCTGGCGAAGCCGTTGACGTTGAGCGAGGGCTCGTTGATCAGCTCGTTCAGAGACTTGCCCGCGCCTTCGGGTCGCGCGATGCCGAGTTCCTTTTTAAGCTGCTCGTCGTATGCGGGCGCTTCGGCGATGGCGCGTCGTTCCGCTCCGCCGAGCGGCTCGACGTCGTCGTACCAGCCCGAAATCGTCACGCGCCCCGCGTCGTCTTTCATCGAAGAGAGAAGTTTGGCGAGGAGCATCGCGGGGTTGGGAGCCCAGTTGCCGTAGTGCCCGCTGTGCAGCGGTCGCTTCGCGCCGTACACGGTCACGTCCACGTTCGTGTCGCCGCGCACGCCGAAGACGACCTGCTTGCGACCCGACTGGTGCACGGGTCCGTCGCAGATGATCCAGGCGTCAGACGCGAGCAGGGCGCGGTTGCTCGACATGATCTCGGTGATGTGCGGCGAGCCGGCTTCCTCTTCGCCCTCGAAGAAGAATTTGAGGTTGATCGATGGAGTGACGTAGAGACGCCATTCGGGGTTGATCGGCGTCGAGTCCGAAGGCGTCGCGATGACGTGACCGCCCGACTCGAACGGCGCGTCGCGCATGGTCGGCTCCCACGGGCGCGTGCCCGTCCACTTCGCCGGATCGGTCGGCTGACCGTCGTAGTGCGCGTAGAAGACGATTGTTTGGGTCGCGCCGGGGACTCTCCACTCGCCGAAGACCGCGGGCGGGACGTTGACGCTTGACGCTTCGAGCAGTCGCGGCGAGAGCCCGCGCGCGCGCATCATCTCGACGAGAAGCGCGGCGTTCTTGCGGATGTTTTCGCGGTCGCTCGCGACGTTCGGGATCGAGAGCAGGCGCACGAACTCCGAGAGGATGCGGTGCTCGTTGGCGCGGCGGTAGTCGCGGATTGTGTTGGCAGTTTGCGCGGCGGCGACGCCAGCGACGAGAAGCGGCGCGACGAAGATGCGTGCGAGTCGTCTTTTCATGATCGTTGTTGCCAGGAGCGCGAGAGCGGCGACTGTTCGTAGCGCGCGAGCAGGTCAGCCGGGTCGCGGAAGATGGCGACGCAGCCCGCGGCGCGCAGGTCTGCTTCGGGGAAGCCGCCGCAGAGCACGCCGACGGTCGTAAGGTTGAGCTTGCCGGCGGCTTCGGCGTCGTAGGGGCTGTCGCCGACGACGGTCGCCTCATGTGGCGAGACGTCGCCGAGGCGGGCGAGCGCGGCGGCGAAGATGTCCGGGTGCGGCTTGGAGCGCGCGGCGTCGTCGGCGGAAGTCTCCTCTTCGACGAGATCGGAGATGTCGGCGAGGTCTTTGTAAACCTTCAGCTCGTCCTCCTTCGCGGACGAGGCGAGCGCGACGCGCGTGCCGTCGCGGATCACGCGCTCGAAGAGCTCGCGCACGCGGGGGAACGGGCGAACGTGCGGCATGTAGGCGCGCTTGAAAAGCTCGCCGCGATATTTCTCCATCTCCTCGCCGAACTTATCGAGTTCTTCTCGCGAGAAAAAAACGGGCATCAGTTGATCGCCGCCCTTGCCGATCTGCGAGCGCACGCGCTCGAACTCGATCTCGCGACCGAACTTTCTGAACGTCTCAGCCCACGCCCGCGCGTGCAGATCAACCGAGTCAACGAGCGTGCCGTCAATGTCGAAGATTACAGCCCGGCTCATGCCTATTGTTGCCCCTCCGTTGCGGACAAAGTTACAACAAGTCGAAGGAAACGACGAAGTCTGAACGATGAATGATGAGGTGTAGGCGGCAGGTTTTTAGTTCATCGCTCATCGTTCCGACTTCATCGTTTCGGAAGGGTTGCTCGCGCGTCGCCCGCGGCGTAGAGTGTGGGCAAATCTTTCGTCGGCGAGATTTTGGCGGAGGTGTTTGTCGTGGCAAAGCTGGTGACGGGTCTGTTCAAGACGCGCGTGGCGGCGGAGGCTGCCGTGGACGCGCTGATCAAGCGCGGCTACACGCGCGAGGAGATCAGCGTGCTCATGTCGGACGCGACGCGCACCAAGGAGTTCGCCATCGAGACCGGCACGCACGCGGCGCAGGGCGCCGGCATCGGCGGCGCGGTCGGCGGCACGCTCGGCGCAATCGTCGCGGCGGTGGCGGCGGTGGGGACGAACCTCGTGCTGCCCGGACTCGGCTTGGTCATCGCGGGACCGCTGGCGGCGGCGCTCGCGGGCGCGGGCGCGGGCGGGGCCGTCGGCGGTTTAGTCGGCGCGCTCGTCGGCGTAGGCATTCCGGAGCACCGCGCGCGCGTGTACGAGGCGGGCTTGCACAGCGGCGGGATTCTCATCGGCGTCGAGGCGAAGTCGGACGAGGACGCGGACGTGTTGGAGCGACTCCTCGCCGACCTCGGCGCGGAGCACGTGCGCCAGGAATGACGGACAGTTTTCAGTTTTCGGTTTTCAGTTTTCAGAAGACGAGTCAGTCGCGCTCGTCGGGTTATGCTGAGAAGGGTCGGCGACGCTTCGGCGTCGCCGACCCTTTCGTGTTGTCTCCTGGCTGAAAGCTAACAGCTAACAGCTAACAGCTAATCGCTAACGGCTACCGCGCGATGTCGTCGCCCACGTCCTTGATCGCGTCGCCGACCTTGCGGCGCGCCGTGCCGAAGCCCTGACGCAGATCGCCTCCGGCGCGCTGCGCCTCGCCGCGCTCTTCCAAATCGCGGTCGCCGGTCGCCTCGCCGACCCTGTCTTTGATCGCGCCCGAAGCCTGATCCAACTTGCCCTTCATCTCGTCCTTGTTTGGAAAGCCCATCGTCGCATTCCTCCTCGCGTGTTGAGATCGGGAGAGCCCTGAACTGCTTTTCAGTCCGCCTCACGATTCGCAACGACCGTGCCAGCGTGGCTCGCGCTGCGGGGCGCGCGCGCGAAGTTGTTGGCGCAGAGTCGAATGGGCGCGGAGCACTCTCTCTGCCCACGCGCGAGGTGCGGGCGCGTTTCAGTACAAACGCGGCGTGCGTTTGCTACGTCTTCGGACAAGGAGCGAGGGGAAGCAAAGGCGACGTGACGACCGAGCCGCGTGCGCGCTGCTCTCGCGTCCTGCCGCCGCGCACGCTCGTCTGTTGTCTAAAGAGGCGAAGGGCGCGCGGGCCACGACGGCCCGCGCGCCCTTCGCCGGTTAAGCCTGAGTCCGGTTTAGAACTCGAAGCGGACTGCCATCTGCACCTGGCGCTCGCGGAAGAGCGTCGCGCCAGCCTCGGTGACGGCTTGGAACGGCTGGTTGAAGGTGAGCACGCCGGTCGTGAAGTTCGCCGAGTACATGGTCGAGGTCACGTTCGTGACCTGCGTGCGGTTGAAGAGGTTGAAGCCCTCGACGAGGAACTCCAGGTTGCGCGTCTCGCCGAGGTTGAAGCGGCGGGAGACGCGCATGTCGAAGTTGACGATCTTCGGGCGGCGGAACGAGTTGCGCTCCAGGATCGGGATGCGGTTCGAGCCGCCCGACTGGTTGATCTGGCCCGCGCCGCCCGCGCCCGTCACCGAGAGCGTGCCCGAGTAGGGCGAGCCGGAGAAGGCGTAGAAGACGGGGGCGATGGTGAATCCGTGGAAGATCGCGCGACCCACCTTGCTGTCGCCCTGCGAGCCGAAGAAGTCCGGCGTCCAGACGGCGCTGGCGACGAACTTGTGCGGCGTGTCGAAGTTCGAGCGGGCGCGCTCGTGCGAGAGATCGAAGACGTTGAACGGCACGTTATTGGTCGTGAACGTCGTCGAGGTCTGGCCCGTGTCGAACGAGCGCGAGAAGGTGTAGCTGGTCTGGAACTGCAGCCCGTTGGTGAA
>JAIVGV010000026.1 GCA_020201365.1 Acidobacteriota bacterium | reverse complement strand
CCTTTGGAGACGATTGTCGAGCGCGTGTTCTTGCCGATGTGGATCATCTTCGTGCCGGTGTCTGCCTGCTGCGCGTGGTTCGTCAGGGCGACCGAGTAGAACTCGCCGATGGAGTTGTCGCCTTGCAGGATGCACGAAGGGTACTTCCAGGTGATCGCCGAGCCGGTCTCGACCTGCGTCCAGGAAATCTTCGAGTTGCGACCGCGACACGCGCCGCGCTTGGTGACGAAGTTGTAGATTCCGCCCTTGCCCGTCTCGTCGCCCGCGTACCAGTTCTGCACGGTCGAGTATTTGATCTCGGCGGCGTCGAGGGCGACGAGTTCGACGACCGCCGCGTGAAGCTGGTTCTTGTCGAAGCGCGGCGCCGTGCAGCCTTCGAGGTACGAGACGTGCGAGCCTTCCTCGGCGACGATGAGCGTGCGCTCGAACTGCCCGGACTCGGAGTTGTTGATGCGGAAGTAGGTCGAAAGCTCCATCGGGCAGCGCACGCCCTGCGGGATGAAGCAGAACGAGCCGTCGGAGAAGACCGCGCTGTTCAGAGCCGCGAAGAAGTTGTCGTTCGTCGGCACGACCGAGCCGAGGTACTTGCGGACGAGATCGGCGTGGTCGCGGATCGCCTCCGTGAACGAGCAGAAGATGACGCCGTGCTTCTTGAGCTTCTCCTTGTAAGTCGTGGCGACGGAGACCGAATCGAACACCGCGTCAACGGCGACGCCCGCGAGCTGCTTCTGCTCGGACAGAGGGATGCCGAGCTTCTCGAAGGTGCGGAGCAGTTCCGGGTCAACTTCGTCGAGGCTCTTCTTCGTCGCCTTCTGCTTGGGCGCCGAGTAGTAGATGATGTCTTGGTAGTTGACCTCCGGGTAGGTGACGTTCGCCCAGTGCTTCGGCTCCGTCATCTTGAGCCACTGGCGGTAAGCCTTGAGGCGAAATTCGAGCATCCACTCCGGCTCGTTCTTCTTCGCCGAGATGAGCCGCACAGTGTCCTCGTCCAAGCCACGCGGGATCACGTCCGACTCGATGTCGGTCACGAACCCGTACTTGTACTCTTTGTTAGCCAGCAGCTCGATTGAACTCATCTGATTTGTCTCTTCCCGCTGAAAACCGGAAACTGAAAACTGTCTTACGCCCGCCGCCCCTGTGTCGTCGTTCGCGGCAGCGCGTGGATGTTGTAAAGCGTCGTCTTGACCTTCGACTCCGTGCCGACGAGCTGCGCGAGCGTAATGTTCGAGAGCGCCTGCTCGACCACCTCGTGCAAGCCGACGATGACGGGGCGGATGCCGCAGTTGCCGTTGTGCACGCAAGAGTCGAGCACGCCCGTGTAGCTCTTGCAGTGGCTCGCGAGCACGTCCTCGTCGAGCACTTTGATCACCTCGCTCAGACGCACCTGCGTCGCGGGTCGCGCGAGCCGGTAGCCGCCCTTCGTGCCGCGCGTCGAAGTCACGAGCCCCGCCTTGTTCAGAATCCAGAGGAGCTTGCCCGCGTTCGCCTGCGAGATGCCCTCGCGCTCCGCGACCTGCGCGAGCGTCAGCGACTCTTCGTCGGCGAGCGACGCGAGCTGCAACAGGCAGCGCAACCCGTACTCTTCCTGCGCGGAAACCTTCATCCCGAACGCTCCAAAGGCTGTGACGTTTGAGCCGACACGACGATTATAGGAATACCTTACTTTTAAGTCAAGATTGCGCGGGCGCTTACTTCCCCGCGTTTTTAAGGTAAACTCTGCGCGCGGAAAGCGCCGCCGACCAGAAACCTCGTTTCGATCCTTCGACCGAAACTTTTCCGCCGCCCGACGACGCGCGCGGCAAGAATTCCCGATCAAGATGGCTCTCATACGCCGCTACTCCTTCGCGCCGCAACTGCTGCGCCGCTGGTACTGGGCGCTCGCGCTCCTGCTGACGCTCGTCGTCTGGGGCGCGACGGCGCTCGCCCTGCGCCCCGTCAAAGACAGTAAAGGCACGTACGCCTCGCGCCCCTACGGCTACGCCACGGGGCTCGAAGACGACGCGCTCGATCTACTCTTCCAACTCCGCGCCGCCCGCCGCCCAGACTTACGCGCGCGCGGGACGAGCGAGCCGATCACGCTCGTGGAGGTTGACGAAGACTCGATCCGCGCGTCGAACGTGCGGCTCCAGAAGTGGCCCCGCGACTGGTACGCGCGGCTCATCGACCGCGCCAACGCGGGCGGCGCGAGCGTCATCGGGCTCGATGTCTATCTGAGCGAGTCGGGCGGCGTGACGGAGTATGACAAGGCGGCGGATCGGCAGTTGATCGAGTCGATCGGCAACGCGGGCAACGTCGTCCTCGTCGAGAAGCTGCCCGCAGGCGGCACGCCCGCAATCGTCCCGCTCCCCGCGTTCGCCGAAGCCGCGTCGACAGTCGGCTTCGCAGACCTGCCGCAAGACAGCGACCGCTACGTGCGCACGGCGATGCTCATCACCGTCCACCCGAGGCAAGACGGCACGCTCGATCAGCGGCTCAGTTTCGCCTCGCTCTTGGCGCAGATTCATACGGGCGAAGGCTTCACGGGCGAGAACGGCGCGTACAAGGTCGGCTTCGAGAACCGCGAAATCCCCTTGCGCATCGATCAGAACATGCAGATAGACTTTCGCGGTCGCTCGCCCGCGTTCCGCACCGTCTCGGCGAAGGACATCCTCTGCGACGAGTTCAGACAGACCTCGGCTCCCGACATCAACTGCGACGACGCGCGCAAGCCGCCCGACGACCTGTTCAAAGATCGCATCGTCATCATCGGCGCGACGAACAACGACGCGCCCGATCTCTTCACGACGCCGCTCTACCAGCCGCACGCCTTCCCGAACCAGCCGCTGCTGCGCCTCTTCGACCGCAACCTCGACGCGACGCCGCGCCTGACGCCCGGCATCGAAGTCCACGCCAACGTCGCCGCCACGCTGCTCGACGGCGCGTACCTGCATCGCCCGGAGTACTTCTGGCAGATCGCGTTCGTGCTCTTGCCGATGCTCGTCGTCGGTCTCGCGATCTACTCGTTGCGCGCGCTCTTGAGTCTCGTCGTCGTGCTCGGCGTGGGCGTCCTCGTCCTCGTCGCCTCGTCCTGGGCGTTCGACGCGCGCGCGCTCATCCTCCCGCTCGCGAGCGCCGAGCTGGGCACGCTGTTGCTGCTCGCGCCCACGAGTTACCTGCTCCGCTACGCGCACGAGCGCGCGGTGCGCGAGGAGAAGGAGGCGGAGCGCGCCGCCATCATGGACATCTTCGCGCGCTGCGTCTCGCCCGAAGTCGCGGACACCTTGTGGCAGCAGCGCGAAGACCTCGTGATGGGCGGCGAGCGCCGCACCGTCTCGCTCGTCTTCACGGACATCCGCGGCTTCACGACGCTCTCGGAAGGGACTGACTCGGAGGAGGTCGTCGGCTGGCTCAACGAGTACTTCAGCCGGATGCACAAGGTCATCTGCGCCTACGGCGGTCACATCAACAAGTACATCGGCGACGGTCTGATGATCGTCTTCGGCGCGCCCATCGCGCGCGGCGACAGGCTCGAAGCGCGCGCCGCGGTCGCCTGCGGCTTGGAGATGCTCGCCGAGGTCGAGCGCATCAATAAGGATTGGGAAGGGACGAGCAGACCGCAGCTCGCCATCGGCGTCGGCGTCCACACGGGCGAGGCGACGTGCGGCGTGGTCGGCGCGGAGGGGCGGCTCGAATACACCATCATCGGCGACACCGTGAACCTCGCCGCGCGCCTCGAATCAACGACCAAAGAGAAGCACGTCCCGATCCTCATCAGCGACGCGACCGCGGCACTGCTCGGCGTTGACTACGAGATCGAGCCGCTCGGCGACGTGATCGTCAAAGGCAAGACTCTCAGCACGCAAGTCCTCACCGTGAGGCGAGCCGCGCAGAAACGGCGGGTGAGCGAGGCGGAGACGGTGGGCGTGTAAAGCGAAGATAACTTTTAACAGGCTCTCCCCTCGTCCAACTTCGTCAGCTTGTCGACGCGCTGCCGGTGTCGCCCGCCGTCGAACTCGGTCTCGACGAACGCGCGGATCATGAGCGCGGCGAGTCCCGGCTCGATGAAGCGCGCGCCGAAGCAGAGCACGTTGGCGTCGTTGTGCTGGCGCGCGAGCCGCGCCGTCTCCTCGTTCCAGCAGACCGCCGCGCGCACGCCCGCGATCTTGTTGGCGGCGATTGAGACGCCGATCCCCGATCCGCAGACGAGCACGCCGCGCTCGACCTCCCCGCGCGCGACCGCGCGCCCGACCGCCGCGCCGAAGTCCGGGTAGTCAACACTCACCTCGCTGCTCGTCCCCTTGTCCAGAACTTCCGCGCCGAGCGAGGCGAGAACCTCCCTCGCCCGCTCCTTCGCCTCGAACCCCGCGTGGTCGCTGCCGATTGCGATCTTCATAGTGGCTCACGTCTCTCAAGTTTCGCAGCCGCCGCGCGATCAACGAACCATTCGAGCGTGCCGACGCCCGGTCGGATTAACTGCGCGGGCAGCCGCGACGGATCGCGCCCCCCTTCCAAAACGTCTCGCAGCCGCTCAGCCTTGCCCGCGCCCGCGGCGACGAACATAACGGCGGCGGCGGCGTTGATGGCAGGCGCGGTCAGCGTCAGTCGGTACGCGCCGAGCTTCTCGACGCGGTTGGCGACGGCCCACGCCCGCCGCTCTTCGAGCGCGGGGCTTCCGGGAAAGAGCGACGCCGTGTGCCCGTCCTCGCCCAAGCCGAGCATGACGAGATCGAAGCGCGGCAGAGCGTCGCCGCCGAAGAAGGAGCGCAGATCGTCCTCGTAGAGGCGCGCGTTCGCCACGGCGTCGCCCTCGCCGATCATGCGGTGGACGTTCTGCGTTGGAATCGGGACGTGCGAGAGCAGCGACTCCCGCGCCATCCGGTAGTTGCTCGCCTCGTCGTCCGGCGGCACGCAACGCTCGTCGCCGAAGAAGGCGTGAACCTTCGACCACTCGACGCGCGGCGCGAACTCGGCGGACGCGAGCAGCTCGTAGATCGCGCGCGGCGTCGAGCCGCCGGAGAGCGCGACACTGAAGCGACCCGACTGACGGATAGACGCGTCCGCCGATGCGACGAACCTCCCGGCGGCGGCGCGCGACACAGCCGCCGCGTCGTCGAAGACGAGGACGCGCGCGCCGCCGATGGCGAGCGCGTCCGCCGCCGACTCTCCGCCGCCAGTCGCTCGTGTGCCGTCGTTCATGGGTGTTCGAGATTCGCGCGCGCGTCAGCCGCGGAGTTGCGCGAAGCGCGCCGCGCCGTAGAGCGCCGTCTTGTCGTCGAGGATGACGCGGACGGGGAAAGAGGCGGCGAGCTTGGACATCCGACCTTTGTCCGTGAACGCGCGCATGAACGAGCCTTCCTTGAGCCGTTCGAGAATCTTCGGCGCGATGCCGCCGCCGACGTAGAGGCCCCCCGCGGGCTTGACGAGCAGCGCGAGGTTGCCCGCCGCCGCGCCGTAAGCCTCGACTAAGATGTCGAGAGCACGCGCGCACAGCCCCGACTCGCCCGCCATCGCCGCCGCGCCGATCCGCGCAGCCTTGTCCTCCGCCGCTTCGATCTCCCGCGTCACCTTCTCCGGCTCTTCCGAGCGCTTCTCGTCGCGCAGGAAATTGTAGATGTTGACGAGCCCCATGCCGGAGACGACGCGCTCGACGCTGACGTGCCCGCCGAATTCTCTTCGCAGGCGGCGTTGCAGTTCAAGCTCGGTGTCGTTTTGCGGGGCGAAGTCTGAGTGCCCGCCCTCGGACGCGGCGGGGCGGAAGCGCGCGCCGTCCCAGTAGATGAGCGCCATGCCGAGACCAGTCCCCGCGGCGATCAGCGCGCGGTGTCCCATGCGTCCGCCCGCGCCCTCGCTCAGTGTGTGGAGCTGATCCGGCGTGAGCACTTCGATGCCGTAAGCGGTCGCTTCGAGATCGTTGATGAGCCGGACGCTCTGCGTGCCGAGCGTGCGAGAGATTGACGCGCGCCCGACGACCCACGCGAGATTCGTCGCGGTGACCGCGTCTCTGACGACCGGACCCGCGACGCCGAAGCAGGCGTGCGTCACCGCCGCGCCGCCCTGTCTGCCGACGAAGTCGCGCAGGATCGCTTCGAGCGAGTCGTACTTCGCGCTCGGGTAGCTACCTTGCGCGCGAGGCGTCGGGGGCGTGCCGCCGATCTCGTCGAAGAGCGCGAGGTTCGTCTTCGTCCCGCCGATGTCGCCCGCGAGAATCATTCGACAGGGATTTCGCCCCAGCCAGCCGCGACGAGCGGCGCGATCAAGGCGGCGGCGGAGGCGACCGCCTGCTCGTAAACCTCATCGCGCGCGAGGATGCTCAGCTCGCGGCTGAGCCGCTGCCCCTCGGTCTTCGCCTCGTAGGCGAGCACGCGCCCCACACGGCGCGCCGCGCCGATCCGCGCGCAGGTCTCCAGCCGCGCGCCCGACTCGTCCGCGACGGCGTAGAACTCCGCCGCGCCTTTCGCGTCGCGCAAGGTGACGCGGCGCAAGTTGCCTTCGTGACTGACGCCCGCCGCGCGCAGCTCCAATTCGATTGCGCGACCGCCCGCGTCGAGCGCGACGCGCAGCGTGTCGCCTTCGCGCGCGGGTTTACCGCCAGAGACCTTCCAACCGAGCCGCGACGCGAGCCAGCCCGCGACGAGCAGCGCCTGACACGCGAACTCTTCGGGCGCGAGGGCAGGCGGCGAGAATTCGAGTCGGACGGAATCGAGCGCGTCGAGGTGCGCGCGGTATTCGGGGACGTCCCAGAAGCCCGCGACGAGGCTCCGCCAAGCGGTGAGCCGGCCCCAGTTGAGATCGCTCAGGCGCGTCACGTCCGCGCGCTCGTTGATGAGGCGGGCGACGCGCGTGAGGTCTGCGTGCGGGTGATCGAAGGCGGCGGAGTCAATCACGACGCGGTCAGACATCTCGACGAGTCGCGCGAAGAGCTTGTCTTCGTAGTGCGGGATGTCCTTCCACCAGAGGAAGGTCGGCACGTCCGAAAGGAGCAGCGGCTCGACCGCGCTCGCGAGCGACGCGAGCGCGGCGCCGCCCGCCTCAAGCGTCACCTGCTCGCAGCAGACCTGCCGCCTGCCCTTCTCCGACTCGCGGCAGCGCGAGGAGACGTGCGCGTCGAGCCGAAACTCGGACTCTCGATCCGCGTGGAGGATGACGACGCGGCTCGGCGTGTGCTCCGCGATCTCTTCGAGCAGTTCGCCGAGCCCCGCGCGCGACGCCTCGTCCGGCGCGTACACGACGAGGTTCGCCAGGCACACGCGCGTCACGCCCGGCTCCGCCTTCGCCGTCTCGCGCCACATCGCCGCGAGCTGCTTCTCGAGGCTCGCCACGTCAACGCCGTGAGTCTGTGCGGCGTTCGGGGGGTCAGGTTGTGATTGCGTCTCCATCTTTGAAGCGTAAAGCGTCAGCCGTCAACCGCGACGGGGGAACCCTGTTCTCACCTGTCACCGTTTACCTGTCGCCTGTCACGGCTCTTACGGTCTGCGCCAGCGCCGCCCCGCGCGCTCGATCATCACGTCCGACGCTTTGGGTCCCCAAGTGCCCGCCTCGTAGTTCGGGAATTGAACCTCGCCTTTCGTGCGCGCCCACTCGTCGAGGATCGGCATGACGAGTTCCCAGCCGCGCTCGGTCATGTCCGTGCGCGCGTAGAGCGTCTGGTCGCCGAGCATGCAGTCGAGCAGGAGCCGCTCGTAGGCTTCGGGGATTTGGACGCCGAAGGATGAGCCGTAGCGGAAGTCCATGTTCACGTCGCGCACGCGCGTGACCTGCCCCGGCACTTTCGCCGCGAAGCGCAGGGTGATGCCTTCGTCGGGCTGGATGCGTATGACGAGCTGGTTCGGCGTGACCTGCTCCATCATCTCCGCGCCGAAGAGGTGGACGGGGGCGTCGCGAAATTGGATCGCGATCTCCGTGACGCGCTTCGTCAGACGCTTCCCCGAACGGATGAAGAAGGGCACGCCCGACCAGCGCCAGTTGTCGAAGTACATCGTGAGCGCGGCGAACGTTTCCGTCGTCGAATCTTTCGCCACGTCCTGCTCCTCGCGGTAGCCGGGCACGGGCTGACCATTTATCGAGCCCGCGCCGTACTGACCGCGCACGCACTCGGCGCGCACGCGCTCCGGCGTGAACGCGCGCGCCGCGTGCATCGCCTTGATCTTCTCGTCGCGCACGGCTTCCGCGCCGAGAGAGGCGGGCGGCTCCATCGCGATCAAGGAGAGCACCTGGAAGACGTGATTCTGGATCATGTCGCGCACGACGCCCGCCTGCTCGTAGTAGCCGCCGCGCCCCTCGACGCCGACCGTCTCCGCGTTCGTAACCTGGACGTGGTCAACGTACTGCCGATTCCACAGCGGCTCGAAGATGCCGTTGGCGAAGCGGAAGACTAAAAGATTCTGAACGGTCTCTTTGCCGAGGTAGTGATCGATCCGGTAAATCTGCGACTCGTCGAGGTACTTATGAATCTCCTGGTTCAGCGCGCGCGCGCTTTCGAGATCGCGACCGAAAGGCTTCTCGATGACGACGCGCACCCAGCCCTTCGACTTGGTGAGCCCGGCGTCGCCGAGCTGCTTGACGGCTTCGGCGTAGAGCGTGGGCGCGGTCGAGAGGTAGAAGAGTCGGTTGCCCTGCGTGCCGTGGTTCTTGTCAATCTCCTCGAGCAGCGACGTGATTTTTTTGTAGTCTTCGGGCGCGCCGATGTCGAGCGTGTCGTAGTAGAGCTTCTCGGCGAAGGAGTCCCAGACCTGCGGGTCAACCTCCTTGTCCGCGGAAAACTCCGCGACCGCCTCGCGCATCTTCGTGCGAAACTCGTCGGTCTCCATCGGCGTGCGCGCCGCGCCGAGGATGGCGAACTCGGCGGGCACGAGCCGCTCCTGCGCGAGACGGAAGAGCGCAGGGATCAGCTTGCGCTTCGCCAGATCGCCCGACGCGCCGAAGATGACGACGCAGCAGGGCTCGGCGGTGCGTTCGAGCCGCATCCCTTCGCGCAGAGGATTTTCTAAGACGGTCGCTGACATGGGTTGTTAAGCGTCCGGGTTCGACTTCGACTGCTGCGCCAACAGTTCTTCCCATTCGGTGTGGACGAAGCCCTGCTCCGGCTTGTCCTTGCGCTCGTAGGTGTGCGAGCCGAAGAAGTCGCGCTGGGCTTGCGTCAGGTTCGTCGGCAACTCCGCCGCGCGGTAGGTGTCGAAGTAGGCGAGGCTCGCGGACATGGCGGGGACGGGGACGCCCGCCGCGACCGCCGCCGTCACAGCCTTGCGCCAGTTGCCCTGCGCCTCGGCGACCCACGCGTTGAAGTCGTCGTCGAGGAGCAGGTTCGCGAGGTCGGGCTTGCGCGTGTACGCCTGCTTGATCTTGCCGAGGAACTGCGCGCGGATGATGCAGCCGCCCTTCCAGATGCGCGCCGTCTCGCCGAGATCAATTCCCCACTCGTAATGATCCGAACCCGCGCGGATCAGACTCATCCCTTGCGCGTACGAGCAAATCTTCGCCGCGTAGAGCGCGTCGTGGACGGCTCTGATCAGCTCGCGGCGGTCGCCCGAATACTTTTCGACGGGCGGCGCGGCGATCTGTTTCGACGCCCCGACGCGCTCCTCCTTGTGCGCGGAGAGGTTGCGCGTGTTCACCGCCGCGTCAATCGTCGGGATGGGCACCTCGAGCTCCAGCGCGATCTCGCTCGCCCACTTGCCCGTCCCCTTCTGCCCAGCCTTATCGAGCACGAGATCGACTAAGGGTCGTCCCGTCTCCGGGTCTTTCACGCGCAGGATTTTCGCAGTGATCTCGATGAGGTAAGACTCGAGCTCGCCGCGATTCCACTCGTCGAAGACATCCGCCATCTCGTCCGCCGACATCCCAAGAACGCGGCGCATGATGTCGTAGGATTCGGCGATGAGCTGCATGTCGCCGTACTCGATGCCGTTGTGCACCATCTTGACGAAGTGCCCGGCGCCGCCGGGTCCGATGTAGGTGACGCAAGGTCCGTCGTCAACTTTGGCGGCGATGGCTTCCCAGACGGGGCGAATCTTTTCGTAGGCGTCGCGCTCGCCGCCGGGCATCAAGCTCGGTCCCCAGAGCGCGCCCTTCTCGCCGCCGGAGACGCCGGAGCCGATGAAGTAGAGACCTTCTTTCTTCAGGTCGGCTTCGCGGCGGGCGGTGTCGAGGAAGTAGGAGTTGCCGCCGTCAACGATGATGTCGCCCGCTTCGAGGTAGGGCTTGATCTGGTTGATCGTCCAGTCCACGGGAGCGCCCGCCTTGACGAGCAGGATGATCTTGCGCGGTCGCTCCAACTTCTTCACGAAGTCTTCCCACGACTGCGCGCCGAGGAAGCGCTTGCCCTCGTTCTCCGCGACGAACTCGGAGACGCGCGTCGCCTCGCGGTTGAAGACGGCGACCGAGTAGCCGTTGCGCTCGATGTTCTTGGCGAGGTTCGCGCCCATCACGGCGAGACCGATCATGCCGACCTGCGCCGTCTTCGTTCCCTGCTCCGGTGTTGCCATGCGGATCAACCTCTTCTGTTAAAGATGAAAGCTGTCAGAGTATCTCGAAAGTCGAGATCGTCGGACTTCACCGCAGAGGCGCAGAGATCACGCGGAGGCTCGCAGAGAGAACTCTGCGGAAACTCTGCGCCAACTCTGCGCCTCTGCGGTGAATAGAGCATGAATCACGCTCAACAGATTGTTCGACGAGTCGCAACCTGTCACGCCTTCGTCGTCTCGCCCAGCGGCAACGCCTCGCGGATCACATCGTAGAGCCGACGTAAGCCAGCCGAAACGTCCGTGCCGAGTTCGACGCGGATCGCGCGGCGACCGCGGCGGGCGAGCGAGCGGAAGTCGCCGAGCGCCTGCGCCTGTTTGAGCACGCCGAAGGTGTACGACTCTCCGGGCACGGGCAGATCGCTCTTGTCCTGCGCCGTGAGTTGGAGGAAGACGCCCGCGTCGGAGCCGCCTTTGTGGAGCTGACCCGTCGAGTGGAGGAAGCGCGGACCGTAGCCCGTCGTCGTCGCGCAGCGCGTCGCGTCGCGCAGGTGCGTGCGCATCTGTTGGACGAGGCGGTCGTTCTCGTCCGACTCCTCGAAGTAGTCGAGCAGCGCCACGTAGTCGCCGGGCTTCACGCGCGCGAGGTGCGCTTTGACGACTTCGGCGACAGAGCCGGAGGGGAGCGACGCGCGCGCGGAGTCGTCGGCGTAGATCGTGAGCGTGTCGTCGCCCGCGAGCCGGGTCTGCTCCTGGAGCCTGCCGTCGCGCGCGTAGGCTTCGAGGAGTTCCTTCGTCGCGTCCTTCGACTCCTGCACGTTCGGCTGGTCGAAGGGGTTGATGCCGAGACGCCAGCCCGCGAAGGCGGTCGCGATCTCCCAGAGGAAGAACTGCTCGCCGAGATCGTAGAGGTCTGTGAGCGCGAGCCGCACGACCGGGTGACCCGCGGCTTCTAACGCGCGCAGCCGCGCGTCCGTCTCGCTGTCGAGCTTGCCGACGGCGACGGAGACGAACAGGCGGTCGTCGCCGTACACCGAAGGCGAGCCGAGCGTCTCGCCCGCGACGGGCACGACGCCCTTGCCGTCCTTGCCCGTGCTCTCGGCGATCAACTGCTCGACCCAGAGACCGAACGACGCGATGCGCGGATCGGCGACGACGGTCAGCTTGTCGCGCCCCGCTTTCGCGCACTCGCCGATCACAGCGCCGAGCCGCGCGCCGGGGTTGTCGGCGACGGCGACGACCTGCGAGCAGGAGTGCTCGACGCGCTCGGCGCGGTCGAGGAGTTTCGTCACGTCGAGACCTTGCAGCGCGGCGGGGACGAGACCGAAGTAGGAGAGCGCTGAGTAGCGCCCGCCGATGTCCGCCGGGTTGAGGAAGACTTTGCGGAAATTCTGCTCAGTCGCCACGCGCTCCATCTGCGTACCCGGATCGGTGATGGCGACGAAGTTCTTGCCGGGCTCGCCGGATTTTTGTTTGACCTGCTCGAACCAGTATTTGTGGAAGGCGTTCGGCTCGGTCGTCGTGCCGGACTTCGACGAGATGATGAAGAGCGTGCGCGCCGGGTCGATCCGCGAGGCGAAGCCGTTGATCGTGTCGGGGTCGGTCGAGTCGAGCACGAGCAGTTCGGGCG
>JAIVGV010000192.1 GCA_020201365.1 Acidobacteriota bacterium | reverse complement strand
CATTATAGACCGCCTCGATGTTGGCCGCGCGGCTGTCTTCCAACTGCGCGCGCGTCTCCTCCAGCTCGCGCCGCGCCGCGTCGCGCTCCGCGATCAACTGATCCAGCCGCGAAGCGTCCGCGCCGTTCGCGCCCGCCGTCGGCGGCTGCGGCTGCGTCACGTCCGTCGCGCCGCGACGCACGCCGGTGCGGAACGCCAAGCTGCCATTCTCCCAGCGCACGTCGGCGTTCGCCACGGCGAGCGCGGCGAGCGCGCAGACGACGAGCGCGGCGGCTGCGGACGCGACGCGCAGCCAGACGGGCGCGAGCGCGAACAGCTCGCGCCGCGCGTCTGCGAACGCGCGTCGGGGCGTCGCACTGTCGCGCCGCGCGGGGGTCGCCGCGGTGACGGGGAGCACGTCAGCCGCTCCGACGGCGGGCGCGTGCGTCAAAACTTCCGCGCGCCACGCGCCGACCGCCTCGCGCACCTGCGTGAACGCAGCCAGCTCTTCGCGGCAAGCGGCGCACGCGGCGAGATGCTGCTCGAAGCGCGCGCGCTCCGCAGCGGACGACTCGCCGTAGAGGTAGTTGACGAGCTGCTCGGCTCGCCCGCAAGGGTTGGTCTCTTGAATCTTGTTCATGACTCACTCCGTTGACAACCGTCGCGACGAACGCGGCGGATCGAAGTCGCCGCCGTTTAGATGCGCGCGGCTGTCGCGGCGTCGAACTTCTCGAGCCGCATACGCAACTGCTTGAGCGCCGTGTAGAGTCGGCTCTTGACGGTGCTCAAGGGGACGCCGAGCGTGTCGGCGATCTCCTGAAACGTCAAGTCCTCGAACTCCTTCAACACGACGACCGAGCGCAGCTCCGGCGGCAGACTGTTGACCGCGCGCCTCACGGCTTCGCCGCGCTCGCGCGCCTCCGCGCTCTCCGCCGGGGTCGCGTCCGTCAGCGAAGCGAACTGCGCGCCGCCGTCCTCCTCCTCGGCTTCGAGCGACGTTTCGCCGCGCACCTTCGCGCGACGCTGGCGCGTGATGCACTGGTTGACGGCGATGCGGTGCAGCCACGAAGAGACTTTCGCCTCGCCGCGAAACGCCGGGAGGCTGCGGAACGCGGCGATGAAGGTCTCCTGCGTCGCGTCGCGCGCGTCCTCCTCGCGCCCCAGGATGCCGAAGGCGAGCGCGAAGATGCGTCGCTCCCAGCGCAGCACGATCTCGCCGAACGCGTCGCGGTCGCCCGCGAGAGCGCGCTCGACGATCTGCTCGTCGCTCGTCCCGGCAATCTCCATCGTGGTCTCGCGCGGGGCAGCGTCGCCCGCCGTCTCAGAAGCACCGCTCGCAGGCGCGCTCACTCCTTTTGACGCCCGACCAGCCAGATTAGTTGAACAAATCGCCGCATTCAAACAAAGTTACCAGACCTCCCGCCGCCGGGCGTTAACAGCAGGGTGCGCGGCGAATCGGAGCCGCAAAAAATATAATGGTTGACGGCTCGCGGGTAAGTGTGTAGATTGCCGCCGTCTGCTCAGGTCTCCTCAGGACGACAGGCTGTCTTAACGTCTGACCTTAGCTCGTCTTTTCGGGAGACGCGCCGCCCTGCGGACTCACACGCAAGGAGACGGTTTAACCGGACTCGCCTTACCACTCGCGGTCAATCGCCGCGCCCAGTCTATGATGCGTCCGGCGACTTCACCGCCTCAAGGCTCAAACTCTCAACCTCATGAAGGAGCCGCACCATGTTCAAACGATCTGTCACGTTAGCTCTCACGCTGAGCGTAACTCTCTTGCTTAGCCAGACCCCTCCCCACGTATGGGCTTCGCCGAACACGCTCCCCTCCGCCCCCGCAAAGAAAGCGTCGTGTTCAACCTGCGCCGCTACCTCTCAAGCCGCGGAACCAAACTCGCTGGATAAGTTAGCGTCACTCGGACGCAGCACCCAGTTGCAGCCTTTCATCCCACTACAGCGTTCGTCGTTTGAGGGCGTGAGACTCAATCTGGTAAGCACGTCAACCGGGAACCTCGCCTTCGCCGTCAGTGACTTGGAACTCTCCGGCGTGCTGCCGATCTTCTTCCAGCGTGTCTATGACAGCTCGCGCCGAAACTCGGACGCCGGCTTGGGCGCGGGCTGGTCTTTCGCTTTCGACGACCACATCACGCTGGATGGAAACGGCGCGACATTGACGACCGGCGCGGGTGCAGTCGTCGCCTTTCGCCGCGACGGGCAGCATTTCGTTTCGCGTCAGGACGCTCCCGGCTTGCATCAGTCGCTTGATGTGACGGACGCAAACACGATCACGGAGCGAGCCGCGGGCTTCGCTCGCGTCTATCGAAAGATAGGCAGGGATTACCGCCTCAGCCGTATCGCCGACGCAAACGGCAACGCCGTCACGATCAGTTTCGACGCGAGCGGCAACATCGCGCGCATCGAAAATGGCAGCGCGGCGATTGCTCTCTCGTGGTCTGACGATAAAAAGGATCGCCTCCTGTCAGTCGCCGACAGCGCGGGGCGGCGCGTCAGCTTCAAGCAGGACGGTCAACGCCTGCGCTCGGTCACCGACGCGGCGGGCGCGCAATGGGACTACGACTACGCGAACAATCAGCTAACCGCCGCCACCGACCCGGTCGGCAGGACGCTCCTGCGCGCACGGTACGACAAAGCCGGGCGCGCGGTTGAAGCAGGCGACGCGGCGGGCGTTTACAGCTTCGACTACGACTCGGCGTCGTCAATCTCCCGCCAGACGGTCGTGACCGATCCGGTCGGCGCGAAAGCCGTCATCACGCACAACGAAAACGGCGCGCCCACCGCCCTCAGCGACGAAGAAGGTCAGGCGCTCTCCGTCGAATACAACGCGGCGAACCGCCCCACGCGAATGCTCGACGCGCTCGGCAACGAAACCAAGTTCGCCTACGACGCGGTCAACCGCCTCACGCGCCAAACCTCAAGCGACGGCGCGCTCGATAAGTCTTACAGCTACGACGCCACCGGGCGCATCCTCTCGACAACCGACGGCGGCGTCCGCGCCGATTACAGCTACGACGCGCGCGGCAGCGTCAGCGCCAAGCAAAGCAGCGAGGCTTCGCAAGGTTACGAAGCGCAACGCAACGCACGCGGGCAAGCAACTCGCCTCACAGTGAAGAATGGGCGCACAATTTCGCTTGAGTACGACCCAAGCGGCAACGAGACTGCTGTTGCCTATTCCGACGCCGGGCGTTTCGAGAGCGAGTTCGACGCGGCGGGACACAGAGTAACGGAGCGTCTGCCTTCTGGCGTCACCATCCGCTCGGAATACGACGCGCGCGGGAGACTCACGCGGCAGAGTGACAG
>JAIVGV010000496.1 GCA_020201365.1 Acidobacteriota bacterium | reverse complement strand
CGGTTGTTGCGATCGATGACGCGCACGTGGAGGTTGACGAGGTTCGTGTCAACGGTGAGCACGTCGTCGTCGCCGACCTCCTGCCCCTTCAACTGCGGCGGCGTGGGCGACGCCGCGGGCTGCGACTGCCCCTGCGCCGGGGCGGGCGACTGTGCGGGCGGCGCGGTCGCGGCGGGCTGCGGCGTCGCCGTCGTCGCGCGCGCGGGCGTCGGCGTGGCGGTCGCGTGTTGTTGCGTGGCCGTGGTGGCGCGGCGCGGTCGCGCGTCCTGCGCGTGAGACGGGGGAGAGAGAAGGAGCGCCGCGAGCGACGCGCAGAGAGCCGCGACGAACGCGAAGAGCGGCGCGCGGCGTGAAGCGTTGGCGAAGAGCTGTCGTGCCATCCCTGACCTCTGACTCCTATCTCGAAAAGGCTGCGCGAAAAAAATGAAGACGCCTGAGCGCGTCCTTTGCGCCGCCCGCCGCGCCGCCGGGGGGCGCGCGTTGAGGCGCGAAAGTCGCGCGCAGGCGTCTCCTTCACAGTCAGCCAAACGGTTTGGCTTCGCGCGGCTGGGGCTTTCGCTGAAAGACCTCGCGGGGCGCTCGTCGGACGTGAGCCCCGCAGCAGGTTAGAAGTTTAGCACGGCGCGAGCGTTGCCACACGACGGACGCGGGCGTGACAAACGAGAGGGCGGGTTTACGGCGGCGCGCCTCTAGCGCGGGTTGGTCGTGGCGTAGTAGCCCTCTTTGGAGCGGACGAAGAGGCGGGGAAGTCCGCGCGGCGGCGTGACCTTGACCTTGATCTTGTGCCAGCGACCGTCGTTCGAGAAGTTCTTCGGGCGGTAGCCGATGGAATACTGGTGGCGGAGCTCGATGGCGATGCGCTCGAAAATCTCGTTCATCTCGGCGGCGGTTTCGGGGAAGAAGGCGCGCCCGCCGGAGACGCCCGCCAGCTCGTCGAGGATCGCCTGCCCCGACGCGTCGAGCGACTGCGGGCTGCCCTTCTCGATGATGCCGATGGCGTAGATCAGCACGTCCGTCTCTTTCAGCAGGCGGCGCAGCTCGTTGAAGGTGTAGCGCGAGTTGTTGTCCTGCCCGTCGGAGATGACGAGGAGCGCGCGCTTCTGGTGCGTGCCGCGCGTGACGCGCTCGACGCCGAGGTAGCAGGCGTCGTAGAGCGCGGTGTTGCCGTGGCTCTCGACGAAGGTCAGCTTGTCGAGCATCGCGTCGGAGTCGCGCGTGCGATCCATCAGGAGCTGCGCGCGCGAGTTGAAGCCGATGAGGAAGTACTCGTCCGAGTCGTGGCTCGTGTCAACGAAGTGGCGCAGCGCCTCGCGCGCGCGGTTCAGCTTGTCCCTGCCCATCGAGCCGGAGACGTCGAAGATGATGCCCATCGAGACGGGCGCGTCGTCGTCGGAGAAGAACTGTATCTGCTGCTGCTCCTTGTCGTCCCAGACGGTGAAGGCGTCCTTCGAGAGCCCCGTCACGTAGCGACCGTACATGTCCGTGAGCGTGACGTTGAGGCTGATGAGATCGGTGTTGACGACGTAGCGGTCGTCGGCTGACGCGCCCGCGCTGGCGGCGACTGCCGCAGCGGCGGGCGCGGGCTGCTGCGTCGCGGGCGGCGCGGTCGCCGTATTCGCCGCGGCTGCGTTCGTCGTCGCGCCGTTCGCCGTCGGGTTGGTCGCGCCAGAAGGCTGCGAGGCGTCCGGCTGCGGCGCGGGCGGACTGTTCTTCGGCTGCGTCGGCGGCTGCTGCGCGTGGCTCGCGTTGAGCGCGAGGGCGGCGAGGGCGGCGGCGGCGAGGCAGGAGACGAGCGCAAGGCGGAAGGGACGACGACGGCGGGCGCGACGGGCTCTCATGAACACCCTCCTGATCTAGAGTTTCCCGGAAACTCCGCGGGGAGAAAAACCTTTTCGGGGACGACACTAGCGCGAGCGGACTCTCGTCCGTCCGATGCCGATCTCGTGATGTCGGGTTGTCGTAACCGGCGACAAAAAGTCGGGAGCTGGGGAGCCTCCGTCGTTTGGGAAACAGTCGCATTGTACGCGCCGCCCGCCGACGCGCGCAAGACTCACCTTTGTCGAAACCTTCAACTCCCTGCAACTTTCTTCGCGCGGCGGCGTGTAGCTTTCGTGCGCGCGAGACGCGGGTCGTGCCCGCGTGCCCCGCGAAAGTGCGCGTGTTATAATTCCGGTCTCGCGTCCGAGTCCCGTCCGAAGCGCGAAGTTGGGATCGCGGCGTCCGGCCGCGGTCGAAATCAACGAAGAAGAGCATGGCTGAGTTCATCTGTCGTCTGGGGACGCCCGCGGGCGAAGTCGTGACGCGCACGGTCGAGGCGGTCGGCGCGGCGGAGGCGCGCGTGCGTCTCGAAGCAGAGGGCTTCCGCGTCTTCTCGGTCGCGCCCCCGAGGCGCGGCGGGGCGGCGGCGCTCACGCGCGGCGGGCGCGGCGGTTTTAGCGCGCGCGTCAAGCCCGGCGACTTCCTGCTCTTCAACCAGCAGATGGCGGCGCTCATACGCGCGGGCATCCCGATCCTGCAAGCCGTCTCGATGCTGCGCCGCCGCGCGGCGAGCCCGCGACTGCAAGCGGTGCTCGCGGACGTGGAGGAGAAGATTCGCGGCGGCATGGCGCTCTCGGAGGCGTTCGCGGCGCAGGGTCCGATCTTCCCGCGCATCTACACGGCTTCGATCCTCGCGGGCGAACGCTCCGGCGCGCTCGACGACGTGCTCGACCGCTACAACAAGTACATGCGCCGCGGCGTCGAGGTGCGGCGCAAGATTCGCGGCGCGCTCGCCTACCCGCTCTTCCTGCTCTGTGCGTCGTTCGGCATGGTCGTGTTTTTGACGACTTACGTCGTGCCGCGCATGGCGCGACTCTTCGAGGGCTTCGGCGGGAACCTGCCGACGATCACGGCAATCGTCGTCGGCATCTCCGGCTGGATGTCTGTGAACATCTACTGGTTCGCGCCCACGGTCGTCCTCGCGGCAATCGCCTTCTACCTGTGGTCGCGCACGCCGCCCGGTCGCCTCGCCCTCGACCGCCTCGTCTTGAAGCTCCCCGTCGCGGGAAACCTGATGACGCAGCTCGCCGTCGCGCAGGTGACGCGCTCGCTCTCGACGCTCTTGGCGGGCGGCATCACGCTCGTCGAGTCTTGGGAGATCGGGGCGGAGGCGATCACGAACCGGGAACTCCGCGCGCGCTCGTCGGCAATTCTACCGATGATCCGCGAGGGGCGTTCGTTCACGGAGAGCCTGGAGACCGCCAAGTGGATTCCCGCGCTCGCCATAGACATGATCGGCGTGGGCGAGCGTTCGGGCAGTTTAAGGG
>JAIVGV010000495.1 GCA_020201365.1 Acidobacteriota bacterium | reverse complement strand
GCGCCGGGGCGGGAGGGGCGGGCGCGCTCAGCGGGCGTCGGCGAAGAGCTTGCGCAGGGCGCGCTCCACGTCGCGCAGTTGGAGCGGCTTGTTGAGCACCGCGTCGAGCAGGCCCGACGCGACGGCGTCTTCGGGGACGCTCTGGCCGTAGCCGGTGGCGAGGGCGACGCGCGTGCCCGGCGCGCGGCGGCGCGCGGCGGCGGCGAGCGTGAGCCCGTCCGTGTCGGGCATGGAGAGGTCTGTGATCAGGAGATCGAAGGCGGCGGAGTCCAACGCCTCGAACGCCTCGCGCGCGCCCGCGACCGCCGTCACGTCCTGACCCAGCTCCGTGAGCATCTCGGCGAGGACGTCGCGCACGGGCGGCTCGTCGTCAACGACGAGGACGCGGCGGCGCGGCAGGTCTTCGGCGAGCCCGCCCGTGTCGTCGCACCCGTCGGTCTCGCAGCAGGACAGGCGCACCGAGAAGGTCGTGCCGCGCCCCGGCTCGCTCTCGACCGAGATCGTGCCGCCGTGGCGCGCGACGATGCCGTAGGAGACCGCCAAGCCGAGACCCGATCCGAGCGCGCCCTTCGTCGTGAAGAACGGCTCGAAGATGCGTTCGAGCAGGGCGGGGGGGACGCCCGCGCCCGTGTCGGAGACTTCGACGACGACCTCGTCGCCCTCGCGCCGCTCGCGCAGGGTGAGCTCGCCGCCCTCGGGCATCGCGTCGAGCGCGTTGAAGATGAGGTTGACGAAGACCTCGCGCATCTCCGAGGGGCTCGCCGAGACCGCGTCGTCGCCGCCCGCCCCGTTCTCGAAGCGCACGTCGTAGCGCACGCCGCGCGCGCGCGCGTCAGCCTCCCAGCGCGTGCGCGTCAGTTGCAGGCAGTCGGAGACGACCGCCGAGAGGGCGACTTCCGTGAACTCCGCCTCGTGCCCGCGCCGCGCGAAGGTCTGGACGCGGCGGACGATCTCGGCGGCGTCGTGCGCGGCGGTCTGGATCACTTCGAGGCTGCGCCGCTGCCGCTCGTCGGTCGTGGAGCGCAGGAGCAGCTGCGCGCGACCGAGGATCGCAGTCAGGGCGTTGTTGAAGTTGTGCGCGACGCCCGCCGAGAGCTGACCGAGGCTGCGCATCTTCTCGCCCTCCGCGGCTTGCTCGGCGCGCTCTAACGCGGCGGCTTCGGCGCGGCGGCGCTCGGTCACGTCGCGCGCGATGCCCTGCACGCCGGTCGCCTCGCCGTCCTCGTGGATGAGCTGGCTGCTGACTTCGAGGGGCACGCGCCGACCGTCGCGCGCGACGATCTCGATCTCGTAGAAGGTGACCGCCTCGCGCCCCGCGAGCTTGCGCGCGATCATCTCTTCGACGACCGGCTGCTGATCGGGCGCGACGATCTCGCGCCACGTCATCGTGAGCAACTGCTCGCGCGCGTAGCCCGCGATCAGTTCGCCCGCGCGGTTGACGGAGGTGTAGCGCCCGGCCATGTCGGTCGTGAAGATCATGTCGCTGGCGCTCTCGACGACGCGCGCGTACTGCTCGCGCTCGCGCCGCAGTTGCTCTTTAGCCTCGACGCGCGCGGTCACGTCGCGCGCCACGCCGCGCACGCCCACGGGCGCGCCCGCGCGGTCGCAGACGAGCGACTCGGCGAACTCCAGCCAGCGCGCCTCGCCGCCCGCTCTGCGCACGCGCGCCTGCGCCTCGCGCGCGCCGCTGCGCCGCAGCTCCTCGACCGCGCGCCGCGCCCAGTCGTCGCCCGCTTCGAGACCGAGCAGCTCGGCGAAGGGGCGACCGACGGCGTCCTCCTGCGTGCGACCGAGGAAGAGCGCGCCCGCGGGGTTGAGGCTCGTCAGCCGCCCGGCGAGATCGAGCGTGTAGATGATGTCGCTCGCGTGCTCGACGATGTCGCGGTAGTGCGCCTCGGCGCGCGCGCGCTCGAGCAGGCGCGAGACGACGGCGACGAGTCGCAAGGGATCGGCGGGCAGCTCGACGTACTCGTCCGCGCCCGCCTCGATCCCCTCGACGACTGAGGCGGTGTCTGTGAAGCGCGCGCTGGCGAGGACGACGGGCGTGTGGCGAAGCTGCGGGTCGGCGCGAAGCCGCCGGGCGAGGGCGACGCCGTCGGCGCGCGGCGGCGCGACGTCGCTGAAGACGAGCGCGGGTCGCTCGCGCGCGGCGAGGCGGTAGGCTTCCTCGGCGCCCGACGCTTCGAGCGTGCGGTAGCCCGCGCTGTCGAGCGCGGCGCGGACGAGCGCGCGCTCGTCCGCGTCGTCGGCGACGATGAGGACACTCTGGCGTTCGCGATCCACGTCGGGTACTACTTTCTGCGGCGCGTGTGCGTTGTCGTCCCTTCGCGCGAGTCGTGAGTCGGGGGCTGGTTCTACGGCTCGTGAGTCTTCCCGTTCGGTCGTCCTCGTCGTCGCTCAGCCGCGCAGCCGTTCGAGCAGGGAGATGAGGTCGCGCGGGTTGACGGGTTTCGTGAGGAACGCGTTGAACCCGGCGGCGAGCGCGCGGTCGCGGTCGTCGTACATCGAGAAGCCCGTGACGGCGATCATGGGCGTGGCGCGGTAGCGCTCGTGCCCGCGCAGGTGCTCCGCCAGCTCGTAGCCGTTCATGCCGGGCATCCCGATGTCGGAGACGATCACGTCGAACGCGCCCGAGCGCGCGGCGTCGAGCGCCTGCTGGCCGGAATAGACGGTCGTCACGTCGTAGCCCGCGTAGCGCAGGAGCAGCGAGAGCATCTCGGTCACGTCCGGCGCGTCGTCAACGACGAGCGCGCTCGGCTTGACGGCGGCGGAGTGGCGCAGGTCGTTCGCGATCGCCTCGCCGCCGAGCGGGTCGCCGCCGCCGTAGCCCATCAGGGTGACGGCGCGAAAGGGCGGTGGTGCGGAGGGGCGCGGCGCAGGGGTGACGGTCATTTTTTGCCTACCTTGGAACGCTGAACCTTGGACGTGAGCGGGCGAGGCGGCGCGAGCTGCAAGAGGACTGCGGATCAGCACGGCGCTTCGCCGCGCGGCGACTCCTCCCGGCTCTCCTCCCCGCGGCGCGCGAGCAGCTCGTCGAGCGCGGCGGCGAGCGCGCCGGGCTCGAAGGGCTTGGCGAGGTGCGCGTCGAAGCCCGCGGCGCGCGCCGCTTCGACGTCCGCCTCGGCCGCGTAGCCGCTGAGCGCGAGCGCGGGCGCGTGGGCGAGGCTGGGCGAAGCTTGCCGGAGTCTGCTGAGCAACTGGTAACCGTCCGTGTGCGGGAGTCCGATGTCGGACAGGATTATATCAAAGTGCCCGCGCGAGGCAACGTCCAGCGCCTCCTGAGCCGAAGCGCAGAGCACCGGCTCGTAGCCC
>JAIVGV010000494.1 GCA_020201365.1 Acidobacteriota bacterium | reverse complement strand
CGTCAGCCTCGACCACGATCTCGTCGTGGACGATGTTGACGATCTCCGCGGTCGTGTCTCTCAGCTTGTCGTGCAAGATTCGCAGCGCGCGCTTGAGGATGTCTGCGGAGCTGTTGTGCGTGACGAGACCGTTCGCCATGAATCGCTCAGTCTCGCTATCAACTACGTCGTACATCTCGACCCACTCGTCGGTGAACTCGACCGACTTGATCCTCAGCGCGCGCCCGTAAATCTTCCCCTCGGGCTTGAGCGAGCGGACGGCTCGCGCCTTCCGCTGCTTGAGCGGGTTGACGAAGCCGATCCTTTCGGCGAACAGCCGCGAGTCGCGCTTGCGGACGCAGACGTTGATGCGGTCGGCGCAGAGGTTTAGGCGGCTCTCGATGCCGAAGAGCAGCAGCGCTTGCTGAATCTCGCGCGCCCAGGCGAGGTGCGCGCGTCCGCGCCCGAAGCAGAGCGACGGACCGTCGGGCGTCACCGTGCCGTCGCCGTCGAACATGCCGCGCAGGTAGCCCGCGAGCACGCGGCTGTCCTGCCAAGCGAAGTCCGGCACGCGCGACTTGAGCCCTGCCTCGTTTAGTTGCCTCGCGAGACCGAGCGCGGAGACGGTCAGCGAGTGGAGTATCTTCGTCCCACGCCCGCCGCGCTGCGTGCGGTAAGAGATGTGACCGAAGCGCTCGGTCAGCGCCCTGACTTGCGGCAGGATGCACTCTTCATGCTCCGCAACCAAGAGGTTCAACTGCCGCCCGGTGAGTGTGCCGTCCGACGCGAGGCGACCGAGCCAGACGCCGAGCCCGAACGGATCGTCCGCCGCGTCGGCGAGCGACGCGCGGCTCGCGTTGTGTGCCACGCCGACCACGAGCGGCGGGAAGCGGCAGCCCACAGACCACTCGCCTATCGGTTCCATCACGGCGACGTAGTTGCCTTTGACGAACTCGCCCGGCGTCCGCCACTTCGCACGCCCGTTCACGTCCGTCGTGAGGAACTTGTGTTCGGGGCTACACTCGACGTAGTGCCCGCCCCAGAACTCAACCTTGACGAGCTGCTTCCTGCCGCTGCGAGCCACGCGCGCCGACGCTAAACGCGAGCCGTCCCACACGGAGATGCGCCGCCCTTCGAGTTCTTTGATCGCGACGTAGCCCGCGCGCGCTTCAAAGACTCTCGTCTCGCCGCTCACGCAACCCTGGATCGGCATATTTTTGCCATTACGCTGGGCGAGGGAGGCGGCTTGGCGATCTTCGGGGTCGAAGTTGAAGCGCGCGAGCCTGCCCGCCATCGTGCGCGCCGAGCGCTCGCGCAGAGCTTTGCGCGCGGCTTCCCTGAGCCACGCGTCGAGACCGCGGTAGGTCTGGAAGTAGCGCGACATGATTGATTCGGCGTCGCTCAAGGGGAGCCCCGTCATCATCGAGAAGCGCTGCGCGCCGATGCCATAGACGACGCCGAAGTTCAGGCGCTTCGCAAAATCCCGCTGCTCCTTCGTCACCTCTGCGGCTGAGACGTTGAAGATCTGCGCGGCGGTGACGCGGTGCAAGTCCGCGCCCGAGTTGAACGCCTCGATGAACCCCTTGTCTTCGGTGACGTGCGCGAGGATTCTTAGCTCGATCTGCGAGTAGTCCGCGACGATCAGCTTCCTGTCCTGCCCCTGCGCGCGCACGCAGCGTCGGTACTCGTCGGCGTGCGGTATCTGTTGGACGTTGGGCCCGGTGCACGCGAACCTGCCGGTCGGCGCGCCGATCTGGTGGAAGTTGGCGTGGATGCGGTGGGTGACGGGGCTGATGTCTTCGAGGATGTTCTCGCCGTAGCTGGTGAGCGACTTCTGGTAGGTGCGGTAGTCGAGCAGCTTCTCGACGACCGGGTAGTCTTTGGCGAGCGGCTGGAGCTTCCAGTTGCGCGTCGAGTCGGGGACGGGGACGCCGAGGCGCTTGAGCGCGGCGGAGAGTTGCGTGTGCGAATCCAGATTGATGTCGGCGCGGGCGTTGGCGAACAGAGACCCTTGCGCCGTGCCTTCGGCGAGCATCGCCTGGAGTTCTTCGGCGAGCACCGCGCGCCGCTTCTTGACGACCTCGATCTGCTCGCGCCAGCGCGCCGCGTCGAGGTAGAGCCCGGCGAGTTCGAGGCACGCGACGGGCAGCACGCACTCGAACTCGATCTGCGCGACGCGGACGAGACCTTCCGCCTTGAGGCGACTGATGAGCGCGTCGCGCAAGGGGAGCATGACGGCGGCGTCGCGCGCGGCGTATTCGAGCTGCGATGCGGAAAGCTCGCCCGACCAGTCGCTCAACTGCTGCGCCTTGTCCATCTCCTCGTTCAAGTAGCGCTCGACGACGGTCGCGAGCCCGTGCCGGTCTTCCGTCTCGCCCGCCGAGACGAGCTGGCTCGCGAGCATCGTGTCGAAGACGCCGCCCAGCTCGACGCCGAGTTGATGCCTCACCCACTTCGCGTCGAACTTCGCGTTGTGCGCGACCTTGACCGGGCGCGCGGCGGCGAGCAACCCGCGCAGCGGCGCGAGCGCGTCCGCCTCCGCGGCGTCGCCGACGGCGAAGCGATCTAGATCGACGAGCCACACCGCGCCCGTCGGCGACGAGAGCTGCGCGAGGCGCACGCGACCCTCGTAAGGGTCGAGCGAAGTTGTTTCGGTGTCGAAGCCGACGGCTTCCGCGCGCGCGAGTTCGTCGCACGCGGCGCGCAGTTCGCCGGCTGTCGAGATGAGCTTGTAGTCTGTCGCGGGCATGCGGTCAGGGGAGGCTAAGATACTCGAAACTAACCTCGCGCGCCAATCAGAGAGATCACGGACGCGCCGCCGTCCTCGTCGCGGCGCGCGTGCTCATGCGCGTGCCTCGACTGGCGCGCGAGTTCTGATCGTCGTCAAGAGAAGCAGCGCGGCGAGCGCGCCCACGGCGGCGGAGGCGAGGAAGGCGAACGAAGCGCCGCGCCACTGCCAGAGCGCGCCCATCAGGAGCGAGGCGGGCCAGACGGCGACGCTGATCGAGAGGTTGTACAAGCCGAACGCCGTGCCGCGCTGATCGGCGCGCACGAGGTCTGCGACGAGCGCCTTCTCCGCGCCCTCGGCGAGACCGAAATAGACGCCGTACACGAGGAAGAGCAGCCACGCCTGCGTCGCCGTCGAGACGAAGGCGAAGCCCGCATAGACCGCCGCGTAGAGGAGCCAACCCGAAACGATCAGGCTTTTGCGCCCCACCCGGTCGGAGAGGTCGCCGCCGACGAGCGAGCTTAAGACCTTCGTCGCGTGCAGCGCCGCCCAGAGCAGCGGGATCGTCGAGACGCCGACCCCGGTGTTCTGCGCGCGCAGCAGGAGGA
>JAIVGV010000493.1 GCA_020201365.1 Acidobacteriota bacterium | reverse complement strand
TAACGTACCCGTCCTTGCTAAACGCGGTCGGGAGCTTAGCCAGCACTTCGAGCGTCGTGTCGGGGCGAAGGTGATCGTCCTTGTCCACGACCTTCACGCCTTTGCGCGTCTTCACCTCGACGGGCACGATCTCTTCCGCGAACACGCCCGCGTCCTGCGCGCGCTTCGCCTCGGCTTGCGAGCGCAGCGCGTAACGGTCTTGCTCCTCGCGCGAGATTTCGTAACGGCGCGCGAGGTTCTCGGCTGTCCCCGCCATCGTCGTGTTGCAGTAGGTGTCGAGCAGAGCGACCATCAGAGAGTCTTCGAGCTTGCCCTGGCCCAAGGCGAACCCGCTGCGCGCGCCGTAGATGACGTGCGGCGCCATGGACATGGACTCCATGCCGCCGACGAGGCAGTTGCGCGCCTCACCCAGCATGATCATGTGCGCGCCGGAGATGATTGACTGGATGCCGCTGCCGCACAGGCGGTTGACGGTGAGCGCGGGGCGATCCGCCGGAACTCCCGCCTTCAGGGCGACGTGGCGCGCGCCGTAGATCGCGTCGCCGGAGGTTTGCAGGGCGTTGCCGATGACGGTGTGATCGATCTCTTCCGCCGCCACGCCCGACGCTTCGAGCGCGCCGCGCGCGGCGGTCGCGCCGAGATCAATCGCCTTCACGTCCTTGAGCGCCCCGACGTACTCGGTCATCGGCGTGCGCTTGCCGCCGAGGATGAAGACTTCGCGTGCCATAATTTTTCTGACGACCTCACGGATGAAAATTTGCCGACGCGTGTAACCTTCGAGATTAACAGAGCGTGAAAACGGGCGTCAATTTAGCCGCCTGCGTCGCCGCCCGCGCGCCCAAGTTGCCCACGTTATTTAGATGCCGCGCGGGTGCTTTTCCGCCCGTCGCGCGCGGAGGCAGGTGACAGGGCGGCTGGGGGTAAGGTCTCGCCCGTCACGCGCGATGCGTCGCGCGGTAGCGGTGCAGTAGTTCTTCGAGGAAGCCTTCGTAGGTGAAGGAGTCGCGGTCGAAGTCGGGTCTGATCTTGTAGAGGACGGGCGTCGCCACGCGCCAAGCCATCCACTGGCGGACGCCGTGGCTCAAGTCCCAGCGGCGGCGCAGGAACGTCTCGACGACCTCGATCTCGCGCTCCGTCATCGTTGATAAATCGCCGACGAACTCGACGGGCTTGAAGGCGCGTCGCATGGCGACGTCGGTCGTCGGCGCGGCGAAGACCGCGTCGAAGGTCGGAGCCTCGTCCTCGCGCTCGCGCACGACCACGGTCGCGGCGACGAAATCTCCGACGCGCTGATCGCGGCTGCTCAAGAAGACCGAGAGCAGCCCGACCGAGTAGAAAGGGAACGGCTGCATGTCGAAGATGCGGATCAGGTTGCGCGCCGCCGACTCCCAGATCGTGACGGGTCTCCCGTCCTCGCGGATGACGCGCAAGCGGAGCAAACGCTTGCCCGGCGTCTGCCCGTTCCACAGCCACTCGAAGACGACGAAGTAGCCCGACCAGATCGCAAACACCGCGAGGATGAGCGCCGCCACCGCCCACTTCGGCGCCTCCGAGAGTTTATCTTTGTACTCCGACAGCAGCCCCGCCCACTGCAGCGCGACCGCCACCAGCAGCATCAGCAGCAACTGAAAGAGGTGATCGACCGCGCACGCGAGAAAGCGGTTGCCAATCGAAGCCAGCGCGAAGTGCAAAGGCACGCGCTCCGGCGTCTCGATGACCAGAATCTCCTCGTTGGCTGTGGCGGCGGCGGACATCGTAAGAAAGTACTGAGTGCTGAGTACTGAGTACTGAGAAATGAAGACCGGGAGTGCTAGGCAGAGCCTTCTGTCTTTCACTCAGTACTCAGTACTTTTCTGGTCACGTTCTCGGCGGTCGCTTGAGCATCTGCGACTCCCAGCGCTGGTGCGCGGCGCGCAGGCGGTCGAAGACTTCGGGTTGCGAGCGGCTGAAGTCGGCGTTCTCGGTCTCGTCGGTCGCGAGATCGAAGAGGCGCTCGGTCTTCTCGTCGAGCCGCAGGTACTTCCAGCGCCCCGCGCGCGCCGCGCCCTGCGCCGCGTAGCCCCAGAAGATCGTGCGCTCGAAGGGCTGGCGCGCGCCGCGCAGGACGGGCATGAGGTCTTCGCCGTCGAGCGGGTAGTCGGGGTGCGGGCGCGCGCCCGCGGCGGCGAGGCGGTCGAGGTTCGGCGTGCGGTAGTCCGGGCGACCGTAGCAACTGAGATCGCCCCAGCCGAGATCGTCGGCGAGGATGAAGAGGATGTTCGGGCGCGACGACAGCGCGTGCGGCTGCGCGGTCACAGGCGCGGGCGCGGTCTTCGTCTGCGCGTTGACGGTTTTCGTCGCGCCCGCGGCGAGCGCGCCCGCGGCGGCTGCCCCCAGAAACTCGCGGCGGTTAATTCCCTTCGGCTCTCGCTTACGCATCAGCCCCTCCGAAGCCGCCCGCGGCGTGCGGCATAAAAGCCGTGAGTCGGGGCGAGAAGCTGTCAGCCGTTAGCCGTTAGCTCTCAGCCGAAAGCTAACGGCTAACGGCTGACAGCTCCCTCACGATTCACGATTGACGTTCTTACTTGTCGTCCTCGCGCAGCGTGAGCGCGTCGAGCTGCTGGAACATCTTCATGAAGTCGAAGTGGTTCCACGCCTCCGCGATCTTGCCGTCGCGCAGGCGGACGATGGTGATGCCCTCGAAGGCGACGGGCTGCTGCGTCGCCGCGAAGCCGAGCGAGTCGCCGCGGTGGAGCCCGCGCACGGAGCAGCGCGCCGCGACCTTGTCGCCCTCCGCGACGGCGTCCTCGACCGTCACCTTGATTTCGGGGAACGCCTGGCGGAACTTGTGGAAGAAGGGCTTGAACGCGGCGGCTCCGCGGATCGGCTCGTCGCCTTCGAGCCCGTGCGCCAAGCCGTCGGCGGCGAACATCTCGTCAATCGCCTCCTCGCGCCCCTTGTTCCACACCTCCTCGAACCAGCGGCGGACGAAAGCCTTGTTGTCTTCAGACTTCATACGTTCTCCTTTCGTGAGGGACTCCGGCGCGAACGACGGTGCGCTCTTCGCTCTCCTCGGGAACTGCTTTGCGTTTGAAGTCGCGGTTGAACTGCTATTCAGCGGCGGCCGCGCAGTGCGACGAATGGAAATCCGTGATGACGCCCTGCGCCAGTTCTCATTTGATGTCGCGCGGGTTGCGCGCGCCCGTCGCGGCTTGCGAGCGAAGCTGTGCGATCTCGTCGGGGCGCAGGTCTGTCAAAAGTTCGTAGTAGCGCCACATGAGATCGTCGGAGACGGACATGATCTTGCCGAACATCTCCGCGGGCGGCTCGTCTATGCCGATGAAGTTCCCCAGACTCTTCGACATCTTCTGCACGCCGTCCGTGCCTTCCAAAAGCGGCATCGTGAGGACGACCTGCGGCTCCTGACCGTACTCGCGTTGCAGGTTGCGCCCCATGAGCAGGTTGAACTTCTGATCCGTGCCGCCGAGTTCGACGTCGGCTTTGAGCGCGACCGAGTCGTAAGCCATGACGAGCGGGTAGAGGACTTCTTGGAGCGCGAGCGGGCGGTTCTCCGCGAGCCGCGTCGCGAAGTCGTCGCGTTCGAGAATCTGTTTGACGGTAACGTGCGAGGCGAGGCGGACGAAGCCGTAGGCGTCGAACTTGTCCATCCACTCGGAGTTGAAGCGCACCCGCGTCCGTTCGGGATCGAGCAGCTTGAAGATCTGCTTCTTGTAGGTCTCGGCGTTCGCGTCAATCTCCTCGCGCGTGAGCATCGGGCGCGTGGCGGACTTCCCCGACGGGTCGCCGATGAGCCCGGTGAAGTCGCCGATCAGAAAGACGACGGTGTGACCGAGTTCCTGGAACGCGCGCAGCTTCCTGATGACGACCGTGTGTCCGAGGTGTATGTCGGGCGCGGTCGGGTCGGCGCCGAGCTTCACGGTTAGGGGCTCGCCCGCGCGCGCGCTCTTCTCCAGCTTCGCGCGCAGGTCGTCCTCGCGGATGATCTCGACCGTGCCTTTCCTGAGGTAGGCGAGCTGCTCGTCAATCGTCATCGGTCAATCGTAAATCGTAAATCGTAAATCGTAAATAGAGACGCAAGAGCCGTCCGGCTTGAGACGCGACGACACGAGCTCGCGCGGCATCCGACCGCCATTCACGATTTACGATTCGCTAGCCGAGGCTGAGTTCGTACTTGCCGCGGTGCTTGGCGAAGAAGCGGTTGATGAACTTGACGGCTTCGGCGGGGCTGAGCGTGTGCAGGACGTCAACGTCGCGGTTGGAGGAGAACTTTTTGCGGCGGTCGGCGCGCTCGAGGTAGCCGCGCCGGTAAATCTCTTCGGCGCTCGCTCGCGAGTCGCCCGCCAGCTCGGCGGGCGCGATGAAGGCGTTGTTGTATTCGAGTTCGAGGATCGCGTAGCCGCGGCGCGCGCACAGCTCGGCGAGGCTCTGGATGCTGTAGCCGTAGAAGTGGTGGCGCAGTTGGAAGTCGGCGTCGTACTTGACGTGGAAGCGGACGGGCGGCGGAATCTTCTCGTTGATTTCGGTGACGACGAGTTGCGGTCGGAACTCGGAGAGCAAGGCGTCGAGCACGAAGTAGTCGTAGCTGTCGATGTCGAGGCTTAAGACCGAGAAGTCGCGCGGGACTTTGTGCTCGCGCAGCAGCGCGCCGACCGACTGCGGCGTGACGCGCGCGCACACAGCCTCGACGTGCGGGAACTGCTCGTAAGTCTTCGCCAGACGCCCGGCGCGGCGCGCGCTCATCTCGACGCCCAAGCCGCGCCAGCCCGCGGCGAAGAGCGCGAAGGTGTTCGAGCCCTTCACGCCGTCGCCCGCGCCGAGGTCAACGGCGATGGGGCTGTGGCGCGGCGCGAGCAGCGTGTCAACGTAGCGGCGCAGTATCCGCTCCTCGTCGAAGTTCGAGAAGCCGCTGCGTTTCAAGAGGAGCTTGGCGCGGTGCAGCCCGTGATCGAGCTGGCGCAGGTAGGTGCTGGTCTCTCTCTCGGCTTTCACTTTTGGCAGGCGTGCGGTGCGCTCGCCGCGCGGGCGCGTTGCGACGAACTGCGATATTCCGACTCACGACCCGCCCGTGTCAAATGCGCGACGCGCGACTTTCGACGACGGGGTCGCTTCACGACGACGCGCCGGGGTGGCGTCGCTTCTCGTCACTCCGGCGTCGCGTCGCGCCGCGTCGTGCGGACGACGCGGCGACCTTCGAAGCGGTAGCGGCCCGAGAGGACGAGCGCGACCGCCTCGGCGTAGAGCCTGTGCTCCTCTATGAGGATGCGCGCGGCGAGCGTGTCGGGCGTGTCGGAGTCGAAGACCGCGACGGCGCGCTGCGCGACGATCGCGCCGCCGTCGAGCGACTCGTCAACGAAGTGGACGGTGCAGCCGGAAACTTTCACGCCGTGCTCGATCGCCTGCCGCTGCCCGTCGAGACCGGGGAAGGCGGGGACCAGACTCGGATGAATGTTCAGCATGCGCCCGCGC
>JAIVGV010000191.1 GCA_020201365.1 Acidobacteriota bacterium | reverse complement strand
GTGGGACGAAGGCTCGCCCTCCTGGTCGCCCGACGGGACGAAGATCGCTTACCTGAGCAACCACTCGGACGATCCCGACCGCGACCCGGCGCAGCAGCTCTACGTCGCGGACGCGCGCCCCGGCTCGACCGAGAAACTTCTGTCGCAGCCCGCCAACCGCGTCGGGCGCTCTCGCCCCGAGTGGAGCCCGGACGGGAAGTGGATCGCGTTCGTCGAGGGCGACGAGAGACAGTACGGCGCTTACAACATGGATCACCTCGCGCTCGTGCGCGCCGACGGGGGCAGCGCGCCCGCGCGGCTCTCCGCCGTCGAGGCTCTCGATCGCGGAGTTTCGACGCCGCGCTTCGGCGCGGACGGGAAGTCCGTCAGTTTCCTCGTCGCGGATGATCGCTCCGTCTATCCCGCGCGAGTGGGTCTCGCCGGGGGAGCGGTCGAGCGCGGGCTCGCGCCTCCCGTCGTCGTCTCTAACTGGAACGCCTCGCAAAACCACGTCGCGCTGCTGTCGGGGACGGACACGAAGCCGACGGAAGTTTACGCGCTCGACGGCGGCAGCTTGCGACAGCTCACGCACCAGAACGACGCGCTCGTCGCGCAGCTCGATCTCGGACAGACCGAGGACGTTTCATTCAAGAGCAAGGACGGCACTGAGGTTCATGGTCTGCTCACGTACCCGGTCGGCTACAAGCGGGGAACCCGCGTGCCGCTGCTGCTGCGCATCCACGGCGGACCGAACGGGCAGGATCAGCACTCACTCAGCGTCGAGCGCCAGTGGTTCGCGGCGAACGGCTACGCCGTGCTCGCCGTCAACTACCGCGGCAGCGCCGGTCGCGGACAGAAATACTCGCGCGCGATCTTCGCCGACTGGGGGCACTACGAGGTCGAGGACTTGGAGGCGGGCGTCGATCAAGTCATCGCGATGGGCGTCGCCGATCCCGACAGGCTCGGCGTCGGCGGCTGGAGCTACGGCGGCATCTTGACCGACTACATGATCGCCACCGACACGCGCTTCAAAGCCGCGACGAGCGGCGCGGGCACGGCTTTCACCGTCGCCTTCTACGGCACCGATCAGTACATCATCCAGTACGACTACGAGATCGGTCCGCCGTGGAACCCGAAGGCTTGGGAGACGTACCAGAAAATCTCCTACCCGTTCCTCCACGCCGACCGCATCAAGACGCCGACGCTCTTCTTAGGCGGCGAGCGCGACTTCAACGTGCCCGTCCAAGGGAGCCAGCAGATGTATCAGGCGCTGCGCAGCCTCGGCGTGGACACGCAGCTCGTCATCTACCCCAACGAGTTCCACGGCATCCAGCGACCGAGTTACGTGCGCGACCGCTACGAGCGCTACGTCGCCTGGTACGACAAATACCTGAAGAAGCCCGCGACGCCCCCCGCGACGGCGCACGGGCACTGATGCGGGCTGCAAACTCGACGCGCCGAAGGGGACTAGCACGATCCCGCGTGCCCCCTTCGGCGCGACTTTTTTGTTGACCCCGACCGCCCCTTTTCTCTACCTTTGATCTACCAGCCCCGGGCGTCGGGACTGACGAGACAGCCGCCCACGCCTCACGCACAGCCGTCATGCTTCGTCGTACTTGAAGAATTCCGTGCGCGCCTTGTCGCCCGTATCACGCTGAGCGGGTCGCGACTCACGCGCGCGCCGAAGGAGGTACGAGCCGTGCAACAAGTAGTCAACGCCATCGAGGGACGGATGCGCGCGCTCCTCGTCGAGCGCCGCCGCGCCGCGCGCAGGCGCGCCGTCTGCGAGGTGCGCATCCCGCTCGGAGTCTCGCTCCCGCACGAGCTGCTCGACCCCGAAGAGGAAGAGTTCCCGCATCCGATCATGGGGCACACGCGCGACCTCTCCGCCACGGGGCTCTCGCTCCTGCTGCCCGCCACGCGCCTCGGCAGCCGCGACGTCAGCCACAAAGGCGCGCGCCTGCGCCTCGTCCTGTGCCTGCCGACAGGCGTCATCGTCGTCCGCGCCGAGACCGTTCACTGCGAGCCATTCGATTGTGAAGAGGGCGAACCGCAATTCCTCCTCGGCGCGCGCATCACCAAGATGTTCGACACGGATCGCCGCGCCTACGACACTTTCCTACGCAGCCTCTCGCCGCGCGGCGCAGTCGAGCCGTCGGTCTGAGTTTCAGAAAATAGAAGTCGCGGAAAGGAAGCGCGCGCGCTGGCCACGAGCGGGATGCCACGACTTAACCAAAGCGTGTCTAACGCGCGAAGGTAGTTGTCTCAGGTGAAGCAGACCCGCGGAGTCCGATAATGGAAATTATGTCGTGCGCGCGGGCTCTACATAGTCGTTTCGGCGAGGTTCGACTTGTACTTTGTGTTCGTCTTGCGATCCGACAGTTCGACGTAAACCCAACTGGGTGGGACTGAGTCACTCTCTATCGCAAACCAGATTTGGCTGAGATCGTTCGGGCTGCCGAGGGCGCAGAAGCCGTTGAGCCGCTTGCCCGTCTGATCGTAGAGGTCAACCCACGTGCGGGAGGCTTTGGTGTTCGCGCCGCACGGCGGCAGATCGGGCGCGGCGGCGAACATCTCCGCGGGGTAGTCTGCTCGGTTGTCCACGGTGAAACGGTAGCGCGTCATCTGCTTGCCGCTGGCTGTGAACTGCTCTTGCCCCGTGAAGACGAGCACGGGGTTCGGCAGCGCGCGCCGCGCCATCGCCGTCCCGCCGTTAGCCAGCGACGCGAGCACGAGGCTGACTAGAAGCGTTGCTCTTACTGCGAGACTTAATCTCATGGTCGTCTCCTCTCTTCGGTGGGTAAAGCGAAGAATGATTTATCAGCCTAACGCCCGGCATCAGCGGCGAGCGCCCGTTCAAGGTTCATGAGAGGGGCGTTGCGGCGCGAGTCCGCTGCATGCCGTTGTTAGATGGCGCCGACCGCCAGCCATCCTCTTTTTCGGAAACATTCTATTCTAAAAGATGTCTCATGTAGGAAGATTAAGAAGGAGAATTTCTATGGCAACCTCCAGAGCTATTCATCCGCCAGCCGTCATATTTCTGCTATCCATCGGATTAATTCTGCTGCTCTGCCTTCAGAGTCCTTCCATCGCTCGCTCTCAAGCTGATGAGCGGGAGCAGCCGCCCTGGAAAACCAAACTGTATGAGCAGGGGGTTAGGTATCAAGACTTCGCCTGCAATAAAGAGGACGAGGAGGTCGTCGCCGCCTTCTTCAAAGAGCACCCGCTCCAAAGCATCTTCCCCATCTGTCACAACGATTGCCCAGTCATCAAGTGCCGCCCCGTAATCCCATTCCCGCCGATAGCCAAAGCCGCGAAAGCTACAGGGATGGTTTC
>JAIVGV010000297.1 GCA_020201365.1 Acidobacteriota bacterium | reverse complement strand
CATGATCTCGGCGCAGGACGAGAGGCGTTTGGTGTGGCGACCGCTGCGGGAGCTGCCGGGCAGGTACGAACTCGTCCGGTCGCTGGCGCGCAAGGAGCTGGCGGCGAAGTACCGCGGCTCGGTGCTCGGCTTCGTGTGGGCGATGCTCACCCCGGCGGTGCTGATCGCGATCTACACGTTCGTCTTCGCGGGCATCTTCCGCGCGCGCTTCGGCGGGCAGGGGACGGCTTGGGACTACGCGCTCTACCTCTTCTGCGGTCTGCTGCCGTGGACGGCGTTCCAGGAGTCCGTGCAGTCGGCTTCGAGCGTGATCGTGAACCACGCGAACCTCGTCAAGCGCGTGGTATTTCCTTTAGAGACGCTGACGGTCGCGCAGGTGATCGCGGCGCACGTGACGCAACTGTTCGGGACGGTCGTGCTCGTCGTGGCGTGCGTCGTCGTGAGGCGCGAGCTGCACGCGACTTTGCTGTGGCTGCCCGTGCTGCTCCTGCCGCAACTGCTCTTCGTGCTCGGCGCGTCGTGGTTCGTCGCGTCGCTCGGCGTGTTCGTGAGGGATACGGCGCAGGTCGTCGCGCTGGCGCTCGTCGCGTGGTTCTTCCTGACGCCGATCATCTACCCGGAGCAGGCGATCCCGGCGCGCTTCCAGAGGTTCGTCGCCCTCAACCCGTTCGCGCCGCTCGTGCGCAACTACCGGCGCGCGATCATCGAGGGCGCGCCGCCGGACTGGGAGGGGCTCGCCTACTTCGCGGCGTTCGCGCTCGTCGTCTTCCTCGTCGGCTACTGGTGGTTCGCGAAGTCGCGGAAGAACTTCGCGGACGTGATTTAACTCTTAGTGAGTTGAGTGCCGGACAGGCTTTAACTCACCGCGGAGGCGCAGAGAACCACAGAGGTCTCGCAGAGAAGAGCAGGTTTTCTCAGCGTAAGCTCTGCGACTACTCCGCGCCTCTGCGGTGAATGAACCTTCCTGCACGCTCAATCAACTTCAGAAACGAAACATCGTGTCGAATTGCAGCCGCGTCGTCGCCCGGTCGAGCGAGCCGGCGGGCGTCGCGGCGAACGCGCCGAGCAGACCGTCGGGGCGCTGGCTGAAGATCGCGGTGACGGTCAAGATCACGCGCGGGTCGGCGGCGTAGGAGGCGATGAGGCGGTGCGCGCGCACGTCCGTGGGCTGGAGGATGTCGGAGAAGTTGAAGGGCGCGAGCACGGCGTCCTTCTCGATGCGTATGAAGGTGTAGTCGAACAGGAGATCGCCGCGCTCGCGCGTCTTCCCGACCTGCAGCTCCGCCCAGTAGCCGTTGCGCTCGCGGTTCGTGAGCCGACCCGTCGAAGTGACGACGTCGTGAACCTGCGTGTTCCGCACGTAGTCGAAGATGAGCGCGGCGGGGAAGCGCTTGCTCGCCGTCAGGTCGAGGCGCGTGATGAAGTCGAGCAGGTTGTAGCCGGACGAGAGGTGTCCGTCGCGGTTCGTCGCGTTGGTGCTGCCGACGGAGACGCCGAGGCTGCTGCCGTTGACGAGCAGATCGCGCGGGATCTGGACGAGCGCCGTGACGGTCTGCGCCGGGGTTGATCCGTTCGCGAGGATCGTGACGGTGACGGGCACTTGCAGGTTCGAGCCGAAAACCTGGGCGGGCGTGATGAACTGCGTGCCGTTGAAGTTGAGATCTGCGGCGGAGAGCGTGAGCGCGGCGTGTGTGCTGAGGTCGAAGCGCGCGCGCGCCTGCGCGCCGTAGAGCGCGAGGTCGCGCCCGGCGCGGCGCGAGGCTTCCGCGTCGAGGCGTCCGCCGGAGCCCAGGACGAAGCCGGGCGCGCGCTCGAGCATCGGCAGCTGCCACGCGACGAGGGTCAGGTTCTTGAGCGCGCCGGAGTGTTTGAGGTCGCGCGAGTAGGTTTCGTTGAAGCCTTCGGGCGAGAGGTCTGCGTCAATCGTCAGCTCCGTGAACGCCCAGGGCGTGGCGAACTTGCCGCCCTGCAGGCGCAAGCCGGGAACCGAGGTCGGCTTGAACGACAGGTAAGCCTGATCGAGCGCGAACGGCTTGCGACCGAAGAAGTCCGTGAGCGTCTGGTTGGTGGAGGTGACGTCGGGCGTCGTCCCCGTGGCGAGGCGCATCCCGAAGTCGAAGCGCTTGCCGATCTGCCCCGTAAGCGCGAGGCGCGCGCGGACGCGGAAGCGGTTGCGCGCCGAGAGCTCGTTGCCGAAGACGGCGGGGTTGTCGGCGTTGGCGAGCGCGTTCAGGAGTCCGAACTGCGTCTCGTAGCGCAGGCGCAGGTCGCCGCTGAACGTGATGTTGCCGAGCTTCGAGAGCGTCTCGGAAGACTTCTTCGACTGATCTTCGAGCGCGCTCACGCGCGACTCAAGCGACTGATCCGGCTGCCCCGCGCCCCAAGCCCTCGACGCCGCGCCGCCGTCCGCGCGCGTCGCGTCGGTCGCGTCGGTCGCCGCCACGCCGTCAACCGTGTAGGTCGCCTCGCGCGCGCCCGCGGCGACGCCCGCGACGCCCGCGTTCGTCGCGGCGGGCTGCGAGGCGCGCGTGAGCAGCGTGCCGATCAGCTTCGACTGCTCGTCGAGCGTCGCGCGCAGCCGCTCGATCTCCGCCTGCTGCTCCCGCAACTGCTTGCGCACGGCGTCCATCGCCGCCGCGTCGGCGCCGTTCGGTCGCGCGGCGTCGTCGCCGTGGGCGGCTGCCTGCGTCGCGGCGTTGTTCGTCGCGGGCGTTTGCGCGTGCGCCGAGAGAGCGAGCGCGGCGAAGACGAAGGCGTGCGCGAAGGCGCGCGCGGAGAGTTTGTGCATGGCGACTCCTTCCTTGCGTGTGGCGTGAAAATTCGTTCGACGAGACGGCAGACGCGCGCGCCCCGGAGCGGGCGTCGGACGCCGGCGAGAACGCGCGTGCCTGAGCATGGTATAACGGGGATGTTAACGAATCATTACGGGCGAAACTTTTTTCGCGCGGGAAGTCGGCGCGCGACGGCGTCCGTCCCCGTCACAGTGATCCGGCGACGCGCGCCGCCCGCGCGTGTTAATATCTCAGCCAACCGCACAGACATTTGAAGCGAACGAAGGACGGCACGCGCGCTCGTCGGAGCGCGCCCGCAGACTCCCTATGACGCCACGCACCTACAAGCGCCGCACCAAATCCTTCTGGCATTTCCAGACGCTGCGCGATCTCGTCTCCGACTCGATGGCGATTGACATGGGATCGTCGAACACGGTCATCGCCGTGCGCGGTCGCGGCGTGGTCGTTGACGAGCCGTCGGTCGTCGCGGTCAACAAGGCGACGGGCGAGGTGGTCGCCATCGGTCGCGAGGCGCACGAGATGCAGGGGCGCGAGGCGCGCGAGGTGACGCTCGTGCGCCCGCTCGTGGACGGCGTCGTCGCCGACTTCGACCACACGCAGAAGATGCTCGCCGAGTTCGTCCGCGCGGCGCGCGGCGGCTTCTCCCACTTCTCGCGCCGCGCCGTGATGAGCGTCCTCTCCGGCGTCACGCACGTCGAGCACCGCGCGCTCCTGACCGCCGCCGAGCACGCGCACATCGGTCGCGTGTACATGGTCGAGGAGGGGCTCGCGTCGGCGATAGGCGCGGGCGTCGAGCTGACGGACAAGCGCGCGGCGGCGGTCGTGGACATCGGCGGGGATTCGACGAACATCGCCGTCGTCTCGCTCGGCATGATCGTGCACTCGCGCGCCGAGCGGCTGGGCAGCAACGACATAGACGCGGCAATCGTGGAACGCCTGCGCCGCTTCCGCGGTCTAAGCGTCGGCACGCCGACCGCCGAGCGCCTGAACCGACATCTACGAGCGCGGGCTCTACGTCACCGGCGGCGGCGCGCTGCTCTCAGGGATCGGCGACTTCCTCCAGCGCGAGACGAGCCTCTCGACACACGTCGTCGCGGAGCCGCGCCACTCCTGCGTCAACGGCTTGCTCCAGCTCTTCGACGACGCGCGCCTGCTGCGCCGCGTCTCCCGCAGCGAGCCGTCGCTTTTGCTCGACGCGGAATCAGCCGCGCTGCCGTGAGCTGTCGGCTCGACGATTCGCGTTCGTATGAAATTAAGTAGTCTGATTCACAGGCAGGTTCGCGTCGCGCGCGTCTTCGGCATCCCCGTGCGGATTGACTACCGCTGGTTCGTCGTCTTCGCGCTCTCGGCGTGGCTCATCGCGGAGAACTTTTACCGCGGCTTCTGGTACCTGGAGCCGACGAGCGTGACCGTCTCGTGGGTCGTCGGCGTCGTCACGACGCTGCTGCTCTTCCTCTCCATCTTCGGGCACGAGCTCTCGCACGCGCTCATCGGCAAGATGGAGGGGATAGAGATCGAGGAGATCATCCTCCACCCGTTCGGCGGACTCGCGCGTCTGCGCCGCGAGCCGGACAGCCCGCGCGCGGAGTTTCGCATCGCGGTCGCGGGACCCGCGTCGAGCTTCGTCTTCGCGGTCGTCGCCTTTCTAGTGCTGACGGTCGCCGCCGCCTTCGATCTCTGGACGGTCTGGGCGATCTTCGCCATCATCGCGGGCGGCAACCTCATGCTCGCCATCTTCAACCTGCTGCCCGGCTACCCGCTCGACGGCGGTCGCGTCCTGCGCGCGTTCCTGTGGCACCGCGGCGGCGAACTCAAGCAGGCGACGCGGCGCGTCTCGCAGTTCGGTCAACTGATCGCGGGCGTCGTCGTCTTCTTCGGCGTCTTCATGGCGGTGCGTCGCCAAGCCTACTTCATGGCGGCGTGGTCGGTGCTCGTCGGGCTCTTCCTGTGGGACGCGGCGCGCGCCGTCTATCGCGCCTACTCGGGGCGCGGCGCGCGCACCGTCGGCGAGGCGATGGGCTCTCCGTTCTCCGTCGAGCCCGACACGCTCGTCAGCCAACTCATAGACACGATCCTCCCGCTCCACCGCCAAGCCGCCTTTCCGGTCGCGCGCGAACGTCGGCTGCACGGCATCCTCTCGCTCGAAGACTTGAAGAAGTTGCCGCGCGAGCGCTGGCACCAGACGCGCGTCCGCGACGTGATGCGACCCGTCGCGCCCGAACTCTTCGTCGAGCCGCAAACTCCAATCGCCGACGCCGACGCGCTGATGAAGCGCAACGGCGCGGGCGCGCTCGGCGTCGTCGGCGCGCGCGGCGAACTCGTCGGCTTCCTCCAGCGCGGACAGGTCAGGCAGAAAACGATGAAGTCGGGACGATGAACGACGAAGTAAAACCAACCTTCATTCAGTTCATCGTTCCGCGTTCGTCGTTCACCGTTTTCCTCTCCCCGTTGATTTCGCCCGCATCAATACTGCATAATCGGCGCGGAGGCGTGCATCGGCACTTGCCCGCGCGCCGCCGTAGTTGCTGACTCTTTCTGAGAGATCGGTGCTGGCTCCCATAGGAATGAGCACGACGACATACGGGGCGAGAGGGTGGAGGTCGAGACTTCCCGGCTCGTGGTGTACCACAGGCGATGCTTGCGTTCGCGACACTGCCGTTCACAGAGTACCTCGCGCGACTGCGCGAGCCGCGCAGCCTGCTCGACATCGCGCTGGTCTTCGTCATCGTCTACACGATCCTGAAGCTGCTGCGCGGGACGCGCGCCGTCCCGATGGCTGCCGGTCTCGCCGCCTTCGGTCTGCTCTACTTCGTCGCCTACCGCTACGATCTCGCCACGCTTGAGTTCATCCTGCGCGGCGCGCTGCTCTACCTCGGCGTCGCGATCATCGTCCTCTTCCAGACGGAAATCCGGCAGGCGCTCATCTCGCTCGGCAACCGCATACGTTTGCCTCTGCTCGCGCGCCACAAGGGTCAGTTCGGCGAGGGCGTCTATGACGAGATCGTGCTCGCCGCGACCACACTCGCCTCGACGAAGACCGGCGCGCTCGTCGTCATCGAGCGCAACATCAGTCTGCAAAACGTGATCGACGGCGGCGTCCGCATGTACGCGGAACTCAGCTACGATCTGCTCGTCACGGTCTTCAACCCCGCGACGCCGCTCCACGACGGCGCGGTCGTCGTCCGCGGACACCGCGTCGCCGCCGCCGCCTGCTTCCTGCCTTTGACGCTCAACCCGCGCCTCTCGAAAGACCTCGGCACGCGCCACCGCGCCGCCATCGGCATCACCGAGGACACGGACGCCGTCGCCGTCGTCGTCTCCGAAGAGACGGGCTTGATCTCCTTCGTCCAGGCGGGGCAGATCCGCCGCGGACTCGACGCCACCAAACTCCGCGCCCAAATCTTCGACGCTCTCCAAGCCCCCACGCGCGACGAGGCGCGGGAAGCGGACGCCGAGGCGGAGACGAACGAAGTAGTTTCGACGTAGATTCAGTTTGAATAGGAGGGAACAATGAGACGGAGAACCTTATTCATCGCCGTAGCGTTGCTGACCTTCGTGATCGGAGCCGCAGCCGCCACGCTCTGGTATCTTCACCGCCCGATCTTCTCACGGGCAGTGGATGAAGACAGTATTGCTGAAGCCGTATTTCGCCAGAGTATTAAGGACGAGGAGCAGAACGCAGAGAGCAGCGCAATCTATTGTCTCTCTCGTGATAAGAATACTGATCCTAGTGATGAACTCATGCGGCGATTCGCGGATTACAGCAATCGCGTCAGAAAATTATCTCAGTGTGAGAAGACAGGTTATGGCGTGACGGATAAACAGACAGGCAAGCGCGGGATGAGTTTAGAAATTCAACGACTCACATGGGTGAGTCGGAATGAAGCTAAAGTAGCTATCCTTCACTATTCGTGGGGCATGGGACAGACCGGTTTTGGATGTAACGTCATACGCGAACACGGATCGTGGATGGTAAAAAATTGTGAGTGGGGCTTAATAACTTAACTATCACTTGAGAATGACTCTTCGCGACGTGGAAAAAGACGCGGTGGTGCTCGGGCGGCGGTGGCTGCACGATCTCCTCTTCGCCGACTGGGGCTTGAAGCTGCTGGCGCTCGCCATCACGCTCGGGCTCTGGTTCGCCGTCACGGGTCAGCGCGTGCCCGCGACCGCCACGCTGCGCCGCGTCCCGCTCCACTTCGTCCTGCCCGACGGCATGGAGATCGCCAACGAGCCGCGCGAGGACGTGGACGTTACCTTGCGCGGCAGCCGCCAAGCCTTAAACTCGCTGCGCGCGCAGGACGCCGTCGTCAACTTCGACGCGAGCGCCTACAGCCCTGGCGAGCGACTCGTGCGACTCACGCGCGACACCGCCACGCTCGATCTCCCCGAAGACGTGAACAGTGAGGACGTCGCCATCGAGCGCGTCGAGCCCGCGAGCGTGCCGCTCCGGCTCGAACGCCGTGTCGAGCGCGAGGTCGAGGTCGAGCCGCGACTCGAAGGCAAGCCGGCGGACGGCTACGAGCTGCTCGGCGTCGAGGCGCGCCCCGACCGCGTGCGCGTGCGCGGACCTGAAAGCCGCGTCAACGCCTTGCAGAAAGCGCCGACCGAATCAATCCTCCTCGACGGAAGGCGGGACAGCTTCGTCGCCGCGCAGTCGGCGGTTGACGTAGAGGATCGCAAGCTCGTCGTGCTCGACCCCGTCGTTGACGTCGTCGTCAAGATCGGCGAGCCGCGCTCGACGCGCACGCTCGAAGGCGTCGCCGTCCGCGTCGCGCCGAACGCGCAGGGCACGCCGCAGCCCGCGCGCGCGACCGTCGAGCTACGCGGCGCGCGCTCCGTCGTCGAAAAACTGCGCGCCGCCGACCTCGTCGTGCTGCTCGACCAGTCGCCCGACGGCACGACGCACCCGCGCCTCGCACTCTCCTCCGGCGCGGACGCCGGGCTCGAACTCGTCTCGACGCAGCCCGCGAAATTTTCGATCAAAAGATGAAAGGCTGTCCGTTGTCCGTGGTCAGTCGTCCGTCGTTCGCGGCTCAACCGCCCGACTTTTAAACGGAGCGTTCGAGTTCAGCGGCTCGGAACAACTGACCACGGACGACTGACCACGGACACTCTAGTGGAAAAACTTTTCGGCACGGACGGGATGCGCGGCGCGGCGGGCGAGTTCCCGCTCGACGCGGCGACGGTGCGCGCGGCGGGTCGCTCGCTCGCACAACGACTCACGGCTCAAACGGGGCGCGCGCCGCGCGTCGTCACCGGGCGCGACACGCGCGAGTCGGGCGCGTGGATCGAGGCGGCGTTCACGGAAGGCGCGCGCGAGGGCGGCGCACGCTGCGAGTCTGCGGGCGTGATCACGACGCCGGGCGTCGCCTTCTTGGCGCGCACGATGCCTGCGGACGCCGGAGTGGTCGTCAGCGCGTCGCACAATCCCTACGAAGACAACGGCATCAAAATCTTCGCGCCCACGGGTCGCAAGCTCGACGACGCGACCGAGCGGCTCATCGAAGCCGACATCTACGAAACGCGCGACGCGGGCGACGGCACCGGCGTTAACGATCAGGATCAGTCCGGCGCAACGGCACAAGGCGGCTCTGTGATAACCGCGCTCGGCGCGCGCTACCTCGAACACCTCGCGGGCGAGATCGGTCGCGGTCTCGATCTCTCCGGTCTCCGGCTCGTCGTTGACTGCGCGAACGGCGCGGCGTCTCGCTTCGCGCCAGAGCTGTTCACGCGGCTCGGCGCGCGCGTCGTCTGCACGGGCGACGCGCCCGACGGTCGCAACATCAACCGCGACGCGGGCTCGCTCTTCGTCGAGCGACTCGGCGGTAAAGTTCTCGCCGAGCGCGCGGACTTGGGCGTCGCGTTCGACGGCGACGCCGACCGCTCGCTCTTCGTGGACGCGCGCGGCAGCGTGGCGGACGGCGACGCGACGCTGTGGGTCTTGGCAAATTATTTCGACGCACGCGGCGAACTCGCGCCGCGCTCCGTCGTCGCCACGGTGATGAGCAACCTCGGACTCGAAGTCGCTTTGCGCGCGCGAGGGATCGAGTTGGTGCGGACGAGCGTCGGCGACAAGTACGTGCTCGAAGAGCTGCTGCGCACCGGCGCGACCGTCGGCGGCGAGCAGTCGGGTCACGTCATCTTCCCGCGCGTCTCTCTGGCGGGCGACGGGATGATGACGACGCTCTTTCTGCTGCGCGCGATGCAAGATTCTCAGCAACCGCTCGCGCGCCTCACCGAAGGCTTCACGCGCTACCCGCAGACCCTGAAGAACGTCCGCGTCCGCGAGAAACGACCCTTCGAGGACGTGCCGGAGATCGCCGCGCGCGCCCGCGAGATCGAGGCGCGGCTGGCGGGCGAGGGGCGGCTTTTGCTGCGCTATTCGGGGACGGAGCCGCTGGCGCGCGTCATGATCGAGGGGCGCGATCAGGCGGAGATCGACAGCCTCGCCGCAGACTTCGCCTCGGTCATCCGCCGCGCGCTCGGGGCGGGTTAAACTTTCACGGCGGGAAAACTTTACGCGGTCGGACGTGTAACTCTTACGCGACCGGCGCGCCGTCGCTTTTAACGTCGTACCTCGCTCGCGGACTCAGAGTTGCAAAAACTCGAATGAAAAGTGGGTCCGCGGCAAAAAAAATCCGTTGACCACTTGCACGGCACGACCGTTGCGATGTATATTGTGGGGCAAGAGAGACGGTTGGTGAATCCTCCGTCTCAGTGGTTGCTGGGGTGAGGACAGTGACCACAAATCAGGACCGGCGCGCATTCCCCAAAGTTTGCGTGCCGGTTCTTTTTTGTGCGCTCGTGTTGTCCGCCGCAACGCCCACGCGCGCCTCTCGCACGCGCCCGCCGTGCTACAATCCACCCCGCCTTCTAAGACCTTTCCGTCCAATTTCGAGAGCGCGGGTGCGCGCCGCGATGGAGCCGAGCCGCTACCGACTTGAATACGCAGCCTACTGCTCCGCGCGCGCGCGTGCGCTCTATGAGTCTTACGTCGGGGCGACCGACGAGCCTCGGCTAGAACAACTCCGCGACCGCTACGCAGACCTCTGGACGCGCGACGCGATCCTAGAACTCGAACGCGCGCGCGAGGCGACGCCCGCGACCTTCGAGACCGAACGCGCGGCGCTCCACGCGCTCGCGAGCGCAGCTCGCCTCGGCTACGCCGACTCGCAAGCGCGTGAAGTCGCGGACGAGCTCTCGCGCTGCGAAGCGGCTTCGCGCGTCGAGCGGGGCGGCGGGCGTCCGAGCCTGCGCGCGGCGCGCTCGCACGCAGCCGCCGAGACCGACGACGCGGCGCGGCGCGAACTCGCCGCGCGCTGGCTCGAAGGCGTGCGCGCGTGCGACGACCTGCGCGCCGCGCGGCTCGGACGGCTCGGCGCGGCGGCGCGAGAGCTCGGCTTCGACTCTTACGCCGCGCTCAAGTCTTCCGCGACGAACACGGACGGCGAAAAGCTCTCAGCCGCCGCCGACACGCTGCGCGCGCGCACAGCCGCCGTTTACGAGTCGCGCATTTCAAGGTGGGCTGCGCGCGAGACGCGCGGCGTCGGCGCGCACGCCCACGATCTCGCGGACGAACTCGCCTTCGCGCGAGTCGCGCGGCTCGACAGGTTCTTCCCCGCGCCGTCCGCGCGCGCCGCCTTCGGGGCGACGATGTCGGGCTTGGGCGTCAAGGTCGGGCGGCAGACGAATCTCCGCGTCGAGGGGTTGGCGAAGGGCGTCGGCGCGTTCGCGGCAGACGACGCCGAGAGCGCGGACGCGAACGTGAACGCGAGCACGGTCTTCGGTGACGCACGCACGTTTGGCGTCGAGCCTCCGGCGGACGTGCGGCTCGCGTTTTGCGCGCGCGCGGGCGCGGGCTTTTGTCGTAAATTCTTCTTCGAGGCGGGGCGGGCTGAGCACTTCGCTTGGGCTTCGCGCGAGGAGGCTGCGCGCCGACCAGAATTCGTCCACGCGCCCGACCGCGCGACGAACGCGGGCTTCGCCTCGCTGTTGCGCGCGCTCTTCGCGGAGCGCGCGTGGCTCGCGGACGTGCTCGGCGCGCGACCGTCCGACGCCGAGGAGATCGCGCGCGCGTGCGCGCTCACAGAACTCTACGAGGTGCGGCGCGCGTGCGCGCGCTCGCGCGACGAGTCGGAGCTGCTCGCGGCGGACGATCCGCGCTCCGAGAGTCTGCTCGCAAGGTGCGCGGCGCGTCGGCGCGAGGCGACGGGCTTCAGCCTCCCGACCGCGCTCGTGCTCTTCGAGTCGAGCGAAGACGTCTCTTTCGAGACGGGCGGCGCGTCGGCGTCGGAGCTGCTGCGCGGTCGCCTCTTCGCCGCGTCGCTCGGCGAGCACCTGCGCACGCGCCACGGCTCGCGCTGGTGGGCGCGGGGCGCGGCGGGTGACGAGCTGATCGATCTCTGGAACACGGCTTCGCGCTATTCGGTTGAAGAACTCGCGCCGCTCGCGGGCGCGGGCGGGCTGGACGCGGAACTGCTCGCGGAGACTCTGATCAGACAGGTTTCGTGACCCGCCGGGCGCGGGGGCTCTTAAGTTTCATGGCGAGTAAAGAGACGGAAACGATGCGGCGTGTGCGCGTGCGCGCGGGCGGGCGCGGCGGCTACGAGATCGTGGTCGGCGCGGGCGCGCTCGGACTGCTGGGCGAGAGCGCGCGCGCCGCGCTCGACCCGCGCGCGCGCCGCGTCGTCGTCGTCTCGGACGCGCGCGTCTGTGCGCTTTACGGCGAACGCGCGCGGGCGTCGCTCAAGGCGGCCGGCTATGAAGTTTCGCGGTGGCTCGCGCCCGCGGGCGAGCGCGCGAAGAGTCTGCGCAACGTCGGGCGCGCGCTCGACTTTTTCCGGGAGCGCGGCGTCGAGCGGACGGACGCGGTCGTCGCGCTCGGCGGCGGCGTGGTCGGCGATCTCGCGGGCTTCGCGGCGGCGGTTCACCTGCGCGGCGTGAGCTTCCTCCAAGTGCCGACGACGCTGCTCGCGCAGGTTGACGCGTCGGTCGGCGGGAAGACCGGCGTGAACACGCGCGCGGGCAAGAACCTCGTCGGCGCGTTCCACCAGCCCGCCGGCGTCGTCGCGGACACGGAGACGCTGCGGACGCTGCCGCCGCGCGAGCTGACCGCCGGATTCTGCGAGATGATCAAGCACGGCGCGGTCGGCGACCGGCGACTCTTCGCACGCACGCGCGACTTCCTCGCGCGACGGGCGGGTGATGACAGCCCGCGTTTGGTTGATGACGAGCTGGCGGAGCTGATCGCGCTCCACTGTGCGTTCAAGGCGAAGATTGTCGCGGCGGACGAGCGCGAGACGGCGGAGCGCGAGGGCGCGCTGTCGCGTCGCGTCTTGAACTTCGGTCACACGGTCGGGCACGCGCTCGAAGCCGTGACGAATTATCGCCGCTTCCGGCACGGCGAGGCGGTCGGCTACGGCATGATCGTCGCCGGGGAAGTCGCGCGCGCGCTAGGCTTGCTCGCCGCCTCGGAGCTAGAATCTCTGCGCGGGGCGGTGGCGCTCGCCGGTCGCCTGCCGCGCGCGGACGATCTCGAAGCGGAAGAGATTTTGCGCGCCGCCGCCGGCGACAAGAAGTCCGCGGGCGGAGAGCTGCGTTGGGTGTTGCTGGAGCGGATCGGGCGCGCGCGGACGGTCGGCGGTCGGGAGATTCCGGCGCGCGCGCTGCGCGAGGCGATCCGCGCGGGGCTTCGGTCAGCCGTAGGGTAACGTGTGAAGGGTTGAAGATGAAAAACTCGTGCGGGTCTGTTTCGCGCCGGTCGCAGCGGGGCGGCGCGCGGTTAAACTTCCTGATCGTCGTCGTCGTGATCGCGGCGCTCGGCTACGTCGGCTACCACGCCGTGCCCGTCCTCTACCACGCGCGCACCTACGAGACCTTCATGCAGGACACGGTGAACAACGCGGCGGTGACCGACAAGAACCCCGCGTGGATCGAGAAGCAGCTGAAAGACGCGCTCGACGACTACGATCTGCCGCCGGACGCGACCGTCAAGAGCGGCGTCCGCGACGGGCGGCTCGAAGCGCAGGTGAGCTTCACGCGCACGATCCCGCTCATCGTCACCAGCTACCAGTACACCTTCGACAAGACCGTGCGCAGCTCGACCTCCGTGACGAGCAGTTGACGGACGACTGATGAGTTGATACGTGAGGGGCGCGCGATCAGCGGATGGATCGCGCGCCCCTTCCTTTCCGTTCGCGACCCGTCGCCGCGTAGTCTATAGCTCACGCCGGGCGCGCGCTCTCCAGCAGCGCCATCAGAGGTCCGGGGTAGTCGGTGATGATGCCGTCCACGCCGAAAGTTCTCATCCGGTACATCGTTTCGAGGTCGTTGACCGTCCAGGCGTGAACCTTGAGGTTACGCGCGCGGGCTTTCGTGACCACGTCCTCGGTGATCAGTTTGTACGGCATCTGTATGGCGCGGGGATCGGTCGGATCGTCGTCCGAGAACCTCCCGCCGGAGAAGAGCTTTTTCAAGTCCCCCTTGGACAGCGAGAGGGAGGTCGCGACCTCCGGGCTGAGCGCGCGAAACTCGGTCATGAATTTGCCGACGAACGAGGCGACGAGCACCTTGTCCGTCATCCCGCACTCGCGGATCAGCCTGCTCAGGGCGGGCGCGGGCGAAACCTCCGCGTGCTTCATCTCGACGTTCATGCGCATGTGCGGGAACTCCCTGAAGACATCCCTTAGCAGCGGCACGCGCAGGTCTTTCAGGAGGCTAGGCGTGAGTCGGCGCTCGTCCCCGTAGGGGCGGGACGCGCCGCCGCGCGCGTTCAGCCCGCCGGAGTCCAGCCAGCGAAGCACGCGACGTTCTCCAGCCTCTGCTTGATCGCCCTGAAGTAAGCGTCAGCCCCTTCTCTGTTCGGGTGGAACGTACCCGCCCTGACGCAAGAGACGTCGTTCCGCTTGTCGGCGTGGTCGCACATGCAGGGACGTTTGTCCTGCATCTCGTCCTCCGTCACGAGGTTCTCCAGGACGTTCTTGTCCACGCACTCGATGACGGTGTCGGGCGGCTTGTGCCCGAGCTTCCACAGGAAGCTGCGCGGCGCCGCGTAGGCGTTGTCGTCGCCGAAAGGGACGGGGACGAAGAGGGCGCGCGCGGGCGCCTCCGGCGGGGGAGCCGCCTCGCCGCAGCGCGCGGCGGTCAGCGGCGGGTGCTTGTCGTTGAGCGCCTTGACGGCGCCTTCGAGGGCGTCGTTCGACGCCTTGACCCACTCCTTCGAGCGCTCCGAGAGTTTCCTGAGTATGCGGCTCGGCTTGGGCTCGCCCCTTTGGGAGCCGTCGCCCTCGTGCTCTCTCAGCATCCGGGAGGTCAGCCTCTCGGCAAGCCTCCTCTCTTCGCCGGCGTCGGGGAGCAGGTCTCTTATCGCTCTAACTATCACGTCGCGCGGGGTGCTCGTGGAGACCAGCGGGAAGTAGCCCGGCACTACGATCCTCGCGTTAGGGAACGCGCCGGAGAGCGTGTCTAGGAACTCAGCCATCATCTCGCCGCAAAACTCCTTCGCCTTCTCCGTCAGATCGCCGCCGAGAATTTTGTAGAGGAGTATCTTCGTCGCGTTCAGATCGTTGATCCCGCCGTTGACGAGGACGAGATCGATCTCGCCGGGCGGGATGGACGCCCCGGCGTAATGCCGCCGCGCGAGTTCGAGCTGCCCCCAGAGGGTCGGGTACGCGTGGTTGACTTCGCCGTAATACCGCACGGGCGCGATGTCGCGCGTGAACCGCTCCTCCGCCGCGCGACCGGCGTCGTCGTCGGGGCGCGCGACGACCGCGCCGGAGTGCGCCTCGACGTGGAGCTGAACGTCTTCTTCGTTCCGACAGCCCCCGCCGCCGCGCTGCTCGCAGAGCCAGTCGCGGAGCTTGTGGGTGAACTTGTGCTCGTCGCGCAGCCCCTGCCCCCACATCACGGAGTCGCCGAGGGCGAGCACCCTGAGCGGGCGTCCGGGGGCGTCGGCGACCCGCGCGGCGGCGAGGCGGACGAGAGACGAGGGGGCGGCGCGCCGCAAGACGACGCCGCCCAGGAGTAGGGCTGAGCCCCTGAGAAAGTACCTGCGCGAGAGGTTAGGCACGGCGCGTCTCCTTACGGTGTATGAGCGTGATCGGTAGGGGCGCCGTTAGAACGCCCCGGGACCGAACTCGAAGATGAGCCTCGGGTCGTGCGGCTTACGGAAGCCGGTCGTACGGAGTCCGAGGCGCCCGCCCATGAAGCCCAACTTGGGTATCCTGAACCTGAACCTGAGCCCGCCCTCGCCTGCGAAGCGCGTGTCGTACCCGTCCTCACCGAGCGGGCGTATCCACTCAGGACCTGCCGAGACGTACCAGTCGAAAGTGCGTGACGCCGAAGGAGTGAAAAGACCTTCGACGCTCCAGTGTCTCTCCGGTCCGGAAGGCATGACGTTGAGCTTGGGCAGCACGTACCCGCCGAGAGCAGCCAAGAAGGGGCGACTGGCGGGCGGCGAGATCGTGAAACCGTGCTGGCCGTCGTAGCGGTAAGCGAAGGTGAGGGCGTCCAGTACGTCACCTCTATTGCCGCGCTCGATGCCGAGTCCCTGCCTACCCTTCTTAGCCAATGTCTCGAAGAAGCCGTGGCCAGTCGTCCTGCGCGGCGTCGCCCGGTCAAAGTGTTCCCGCTTCATCAGCCCGACGATGCTGAGCCCCTTCTCCTCCGCGCCCGCCTCCTCTTTAGCCACGGTTTCTACGAGCCCACTTTTGACCTGCTTCAACACGTAGCTGGGCGACAGCTCCGGGTCCATCAGTTCCTTCTTGTCCGACCCCCTGTAGCGCTTCAGCAACTCCGCCCTGCCCACTTCCCGCCCGCCGTCCTCGACGCGCGGGACGATTCTGCCATCAGCCCTGCGCGGCTTCGTCATCGAGCCCTCGTAGTGGGCGCCGCCGAGTTGCCCCGAGCCGATGAGATCGCGCACACCCCAAGCGTCGTTATACCTTTGGTTAACGTCGTAGCCGGGCGAGTAGAACCCGTCGGCGTTCCTGTCGGGGCTGGTGGCGTGTTTCCCCTCCTCGACCAGGACGGTTAGGGGCAGGGACACGTCCCGCTCATCCTTGCCGATCTTCAACTCGTTGTCGTACCAAGACACGCCGTGCGCGGCGCCGACCGCCGTCTTGATGTAGGCGACGTAATACTTTACCGGCGCGCCCGCCGACGGCTTCTCGCCGCCCGCGTCGAGCGGATCGAAGCCGATGTCGAGCCTGAGAGATTCCAGGTCGTTCCTGTGCCCCTCGAAGCCCACGTCCCTCGAGTAATAGAAGTAATACTTCATGGTAACTTCGTCGAGGCTCTTCAGCGCTAGTTCGGT
>JAIVGV010000190.1 GCA_020201365.1 Acidobacteriota bacterium | reverse complement strand
ACGCCGAGCAGGTAGCCCGCGAAGAAGCCGGCGACTCCGGGGAAGAGCCCCGACAGCACGCCCGTCCCGCCCCGCCCGCCGGTGTAGTAGCCTATCCCGAAGCCGACGACGCCGAGCACGACGGCGAGCGCGATGGTCACCACGTCAACGTCGCGCGTCTCTTCGGGGGCAGCCTTCGTCGCCTTGATGTCGGGCTCGCGCTTGCGCAGGGGCGGGTTGCCGACGCGGCTCAGCCGCTTGCCGCCCAGGACGTACTGGATGATGCCGAGCGTCATGCCGACGAACGCGGCGGCGAAGCCGTAGTGCCAGTCAATCTTCTGCCCGAGCGGACCGCAGACGAGCGGCGCTATAAACGCGCCGAGGTTGATGCCCATGTAGAAGATCGAGAAGCCCGCGTCGCGCCGCTTGTCCTCCTCCGAGTAGAGGCCGCCGACCATCGTCGAGACGTTCGGCTTGAGCATACCGGTGCCCGCGGCGATCAGGATTAGTCCGGCGTAAAAGTTCGGCAGCGTGTGGAAGAACATCGAGAGGTGACCCAGCGCGATGATGATGCCGCCGATGAGAACCGCGCGCCGCGCGCCGAAGATTTTGTCCGCGAGCCAGCCGCCGATGAGCGGCGTCCAATAGACGGAGGAGAAATAAGTCGCGGCGATGAGGCCGGAGTAGGATTCGCTGAAGTTGAGCCCGCCCTCGGCGACCGACTTGGTCATGTAGAGCACGAGCAGTGCCTTCAGCCCGTAGAAGCTGAAGCGCTCCCACATCTCCGTGAAGAAGAGCGTCGTCAGACCGCGCGGGTGCCCGCCCAAGCCGCCGGTATCGGGCGTCTCGTCTCTGACTCCGGTTGCGTCAACGCTTACGCTCATCTTTGTCCTTCCTAAACCGTTCTGGGTATGGATGGGAGAAGTCGCCCGCGACGATGCCAAACATTCAGCCAAAGATCGGTCTCGCCTGTCAAGGAACTTCGGCGGCGGCTCGCCCCGCCGTGCCCGCGCCGCCGCGCTTGACAGTCGCGCGCGGGCGGGCGTATAAGCGCGTTTGACAAGACGTGGTGAGTTAAGGCGACTTGCGGCCACGTAAAACAAGCAGCTAAACAGCTCGGCGCTTCCAAGGCAGCCGCACAACTTCGCTTCCCGAACGAAGTCCCGCGTTGTTTAGCGCGGGAAATTTTTTTGGAGAGTAGGCAGCAGGCGGTCGGCGGTCGGTAGTTAAGACAAGAACTGCTTTTTACCGCCCACCGCCGACCGCCGACCACCGACCGCCGATGGACAACTTCCGCGAACTCCTCTCCTCCGATCACGTGACCGTCTTCGACGGCGCGGTAGGCACGATGCTCTACGCGAAGGGCGTCTATATCAACCGCTCCTACGACGAGCTGAATCTGACGAACCCCGATCTCGTCCGCGAGGTTCACGAGGAGTACATCCGCGCCGGGGCGGAGGTGGTCGAGACAAACACCTTCGGCGCGACCGCGCACAAGCTACAGCAGTACGGGCTCGAAGGCTCCTTGCGCGAGATCAACGTCGCCGCGGCGCGCATCGCGCGCGCGGCTGCCGACGAGCGAGCCTTCGTCGCGGGCGCGATCGGGCCGCTCGGGCTTCGCATCGAGCCTTACGGTCCCACGTCGTTCGCAGAGGCGAAGGAGATGTTCAAGGCGCAAGCCGAAGCTCTGCTCGAAGGCGGCGTCGATCTCTTCGTGCTGGAGACCTTCTCCGACATCTCCGAGATGCGCGAGGCGCTGCACGCCGTCCGCGAGCTGTGCGACCTGCCCGTCGTCGCGCAGATGACCGTGCAGATGGACGGGAACACCTTGTTCGGCACGACGCCCGAAGTCTTCACCACGCGGCTCGACGAGTGGGGCGCGGACGTGATCGGCTTGAACTGCGGCGTCGGTCCGGCAATCGTCCTCAACGCAATTGAAAAGATGCGCGCGGTGACGACGAAGAAACTCTCCGCGCAGCCGAACGCCGGACTGCCGCGCGACGTGCAGGGTCGGCAGTTCTACATGTGCTCGCCGGAGTACATGGCGAAGTACGCGAAGCGGCTCATACAGGCTGGCGTCAAGTTCGTCGGCGGCTGCTGCGGCACGACGCCAGCGCACATCAAGCTCATCGCCGACGCCGTGCACGCCCTCTCGCCGCGGCAGCGACGCATCACCGGACAGCTACGACAAGAGCCCGCGAGCGTCGTCGAATTAAAACCCGCTGACGTGCAAGTCGTCCCGCTCGAAGAGCGCTCGCACTGGGCGCGCAAGATCGCGCGTGGCGAGTTCGTCACGACCTGCGAGGTGCTGCCGCCGAAAGGCTGCGACCCGGAAAAGACGCTCGACTCGATCAGACTTCTGAAGGAGGCGGGCGTGGACGCCGTCAACATCCCCGACGGGCCCCGCGCGCAGACGCGCATGAGCGCGCAGGCGACCGCCGTGCTTGTCGAGCGCGAGATCGGACTGGAGTCAGTCCTCCACTACTGCTGCCGCGACCGCAACCTGCTCGGCATGATGTCTGATCTCCTCGGAGCCGCCGCGCTCGGCTTGCGCAACCTCCTCGTCATCACGGGCGACCCTCCGAAGATGGGACCCTACCCGGACGCGACCGCCGTCTTCGACATAGACTCAATCGGCTTGACCAACATGGTCAACAAGCTCAACCACGGGCTCGACCTCGGCAACAACCCGGTCGGCTGCCCGACTTCATTTTGCATCGGCGTCGGCGTCAACCCCGGCGCGATCAACTTGGACGAGGAGATCAAGCGCTTCGAGTACAAGGTCGAGGCGGGCGCGGAGTTCGCCATCACGCAGCCCGTCTTCGACGTGGAGCAGTTGCGAATCTTCTTGAAGCGCATCGAGCACGTCCGCATCCCCGTCGTCGCCGGAATCTGGCCCCTCGTCTCCTACCGCAACGCCGAGTTCCTGCACAACGAGGTGCCGGGCGTCAACGTCACGCCGGAGATCATGGAGCGCATGCGCCGCGCGTCGGACAAGGGGAAAGAAGCGGGGCGCGACGAGGGCTTGCAGATCGCGCGCGAGTCGCTGCTCGAAGTGCGCGGGCTGATTCAGGGCGTCCAAGTCTCCGCGCCCTTCAACAACGTCCGCTACGCACTCGAAGTCTTCGCGGCGCTGCCCGAGTTCGGCGCGCGCCGAGCCGCGCTCGAAAGCGCGTAACGCCGCAGCCGCCGCAGCAACCCGCAACTTTTCTCTTGCCTCTCTAAGGTCGTGAGCCTCGCCGCTCCCGATCAGGCACCGTTTTCCTCACGCCGCGCGAAGCACGCTCACACAGCGCGGCGAAACAGGTACGCCCTTGAAACCTCACGCGAGAAACACATTCGCCATCCTGCTCGTCGCGCTGCTGGCGCTCGCCTTCCCCTCCCGCCGCGCGCGCACGCAAGACACCACCGTCCGACTCGTCGCCGCCGCGCCCGAAAACTCGACGAGCGTCAACCCGGCGCTGAGCGGCGACGGTCGCCGCCTCGTCTTCGAGTCAACCGCAGACCTCGCGCGCGCGGGCGGCTCGCCGCGCTTCCGCGCCTTCGCCGCCGACCTGAGCGCCGAGCCCTTCGCCGTCTCTTCCCTCGCGGACTCTCGCGCGCCCGCCGCCGCCGTCTCGCAGGACGGCGCGTCGGTCGCCTTCGCCAGCGCCGAAGACCTGACGGGCGAGAACGCCGACCGCGACTCCGAGATTTTCCTCTCGACCGCCGCAGGCTTGCGCCAGCTCACGCACACCGCGCCCGCCGACCTTTCCACGCGCGCCCGCGACGGAAACTTTCAGCCCTCCATCTCGGACGACGGTCGCCTCGTCGCCTTCTCATCCAACCGCGACCTCAACGGCGCGAACCCGGACGCGAACTTTGAAACCTTCCTCCTCAATCTCTCGACGCAGAAGCTCACGCAGCTAACCGACACGCGCGGCATCATCGGCGCGACCGACCCCAAGCTCAGCGGCGACGGCTCGCGCCTCGCCTTCGTCCGCGACAACGCGCAGACGAGCCCGCCCTCTTCGCCAACCTCGCCCGCCTCTTCCGAATCGCAGGCGTCGTCCAGTCGCGACCTCGTTATTTACGATCTGGCGGCGAAAACTTTTCTGACCGAGGTCGCGGGCGCGAGCAATCTCGCGCTCACGCCGGGTCGCGCCGCGAGCGACGACGGCACGCGCGTCGTCTATTCCGCCGAGACTTCCGCGAACGCCAGCCAGGTCTTCCTCTACGACGCGCGCAACGGCGTGACGCGCCAGCTCACGAAACTCTCCCCGCGCGCCACGGACGTCCCGCTCGACGCGACGATCAGCGGCGACGGCTCGCGCATCAGTTTTGCCACGCGCCGCAGCGTCGTCGGCGGCAACTCCGACGCGAGCGTCGAGCTCTACCTCTGCGACATCCCGACCAACCAGCTCACGCGCGTAACGGACGCGCCCGCGCAGGCGACCGCCGAAGTCGTCTCCTCCCTCAACGACGACGGCTCGCTCGTCGCCTTCAGCTTCCCGCGCGTGCTCGCCGGCTCCGTCTCCTCCGAAGAGTTCGCGAACGACTCTGAAATCTTCCTCGCCAGCCTCCCGCCGCGAGCGCCGTACTCGACGAACCTCAAAATCCGCGGCGGCGCTACACCGGCGCGCGACCTTCCCGCAGGAGGATCGTTGGCGGCTGGCGAGATCGCCGTCGCCCTCGGCGCGAACCTCGCCCTCTCGGCGTCGCAGTCTCAGCGCCTGCCGGATGGCCCTTTCCCGCGAGTCGTCAAGAATACCTCCGTCACAGTTAACGGCCGCGCCGCGCAAATCTTCTACGCCTCACCCGCGCAGGTGAACTTCCAAATCCCCGACCAGACCGCCGGCGGGCTCGCGGAGATCGTCGTCCGCAACCACGACGGCTACGAGTCGCGCGCGACCGTTCAACTCACACACACCGCGCCCGCGCTCTTCACCGACCACGCCAACGGCACGGGCGCGGCGCTCGCGCTCGACGCCGCGACGCTCCAACCCGCGCCCTTCGATCCGCACGACGCGAACGGCGACCCCCGCCGCGTCATCCTCTTCGCCACCGGCGCGCGCCACGCCGCGGCTCTCAGCGTCAGCATCGCGGCTCACACCTTCCCCGTCGAGCAATTAATCCCTTCGCCCGATCTGCCCGGCTTGGACGAGCTGCACGTCGCGCTCCCCCGCTCGCTCGC
>JAIVGV010000189.1 GCA_020201365.1 Acidobacteriota bacterium | reverse complement strand
GTCAGTCTGAAGGACGCGCGCCAAAGTGACTGAACGAAACTCGGAGGGCTGGCGGGCGATTCTTGGGGGCGCGGACGAAGACCACGCGGGTGCTTGAAGCATGAGCGCGACGGGTGCGAGAAGGGGCGAGGCGGGGCGCGATGCGGCGTCGCGGCGCGAGGAGGCGTTGGCGGAAGAGAAGCCGATCCGCTACATCATCCAAAATCTTGAGAGCGCCTACGGCGCGCCCGCGAACAAGTGGGAGGGCACAGACCCGCTCGACATGCTCGTCTCCACCGTCCTCTCGCAGGCGACTTCGGATGTGAACAGCCACCGCACCTTCGCGGAGCTTAAGCGACGCTTCCCCACTTGGGACGACGCGCTCGCCGCGCGCGAGACTTCAATCGCCGCCGCGATTAAATCCGGCGGGCTCGCGCGCCAGAAGGCGAAGGTGATCAAAAATCTTCTGCGCGAAATCAAAGAGACGCGCGGCTCGCCCGATCTCTCATTCGTCAAGGAGATGCCGGGCGCGGAGGCGGTTCATTACCTCTCGCGGTTTCGCGGCGTCGGACCGAAGACCTCCGCGTGCACGCTGCTCTTCGCCTGCGGCAAGGAGGTCTTCCCGCTCGACACGCACATCTTCCGCGTGCTGCGCCGCATAGGACTCCTGCCGCAGAAGTGCTCGGACGCCCGCGCGCACGAGCTGATGAACCGCGTCGTCCCGGCGGGCAAGTTCTACTCGTTCCACGTCAACCTCATCCGCCACGGGCGCAAGGTCTGCCGCCCGCGCGAGCCTTTGTGCGAGCGCTGCCCCGTCGTCGAATACTGCGACTACGGTCAGTCGCGGATTTAGAGCGCGCGCGCGTCGAATTTAGATCGCGCTCGCGCCGCGACTGCGTTTACAATGCGACGCGCGACGCGCGGAAGAATTTAGAGACGCGCGAAACTTTGACACCGCCCCGACCGCCGCCGCGAGGCGCGCGACGACGCCGCGAGACTGGAGAGACGAGCGATGCGATGCAGCAACTGCGGTAACGAACTCCCACAGGGCGTCCGCTTCTGCCCGAAGTGCGGCACGCCGCTCGCGCCCGCGACCGCGCCCTTCGCGGGCGCGCAGACGACGACCTCCTTCGGCGCGCAGACGCCGAACGCGCCCGCGCCGCAGCAGTTCTCCGGCGGCGGCATGGTGCAGCAGCCGCGCAAGTCCGGCTGCGGCAAGGCGCTCGCCATCGTGCTCGTCGTCCTCCTGCTCCTCGCCGGCGCGGTCGGCGGGCTCGTCTATTACGGCTACCGCGCGGTCAACGACAAGCTCAGATCGTCGGAGGCGTACACCATCGCCGTCAACGCGCTCAAAGAGAACTACACGGTCGCCGAGAAGATGGGCGCGATCAAGGAGACGGGCTTCCCGCTCGGCAGCTTCACGGAGAACGCCGACGGCACGGGCAACGCCGCCTACCACATGAGCGTGACGGGCACGAAGACCAACGGCACTTACGACGTGGTGATGCAGCGGCGCGAGCGCAAGTGGTATCTGACGATGGGACGCGTCACGCTCTCCGGCGGCGAGGTCGTCAACCTGCGCTCGCCCGAGCTGGACAACACGAACGACAACTCCCCGCAGACGCCGCCACCGCCCCCGAACGTCAAAGGCAAGCCCGGCGCGATCATCTCCGGCGGCGTGCTCGACGCCAAAGCCGTGAGCAAGCCCGACCCCGCGTACCCGGCTGCTGCGAAGGCGGCGAAGGCTTCCGGCACGGTGACGGTGCAGGTGACGGTTGACGAGACGGGCAAGGTCGTCTCTGCGCGCGCCGTCTCCGGTCCCCCGCTGCTGCAAGCGTCAGCCGTCGCCGCCGCCTACCAGGCGCGCTTCCAGCCGACGCTGCTCTCGGGTCGCCCCGTCAAGGTCAACGGGGTACTGACCTACAACTTCCCCGCGCAGTGACGCGCCCGGCGCGCGCCACACTCGTGAGCGGCGCACATGTCCTACCTCGTTGACGGCAACAACGTGATGGCGCAGCGCGTCGGCTGGCACAGGGACAAGCCGCGCGCGCGCCGCACGCTGATGGACGAACTCGCCGACTTCGCCGCGCGCAAACACGCGCGCGTCACCGTCGTCTTTGACGGCGCGCCCGAAGCGCACTTCCCCGACGGCGCGACCTACCGCGGCGTCAAACTCCACTACGCCGCGCGCGGCTCGAACGCCGACGAGCGCATCAAGTCGCTCGTCGAACGCGCGCGCGAGCGCCGCACCCTGCGCGTCGTCACCTCCGACCGCGCGCTCGCGGACTACGTCCGCCGCTGCGGCGTCGAGGTCGTCCGCTCCGGAGATTTTCGCAGGCTGTTGGAAGGCGAGGGCGGGGAAGCGCCGCCCGAAGAGAAGCGCGAGGTGCGCCCCGACGACACCGCGCACTGGCTCCGCTACTTCGGCGTCGAGGCTGATGACGAGTAGTGAGGTCTAACGCCTTAGTTAAGCTGCCGCGTTCGGGTTGTCGGACTACCGGGAGTCGCCCCGTCGCAGGCTCCACAGTCCGCGCGTCGAGAGGATGACGGAGAAGAGCCCGGTCACGCCGAGCGCGATCAGCGTCCAGACGAAGAAGAAGCCCCCGCTGGAATTGGCGATGCCGCTCGCGACGCCGACACCCTTCCCCTTCATGTGGATGACTGGGACGCTCAACGAAAGGAGCCCCCCGAGGAGGATGATGACGTACCCTGATTGCCGTCCGGCGAGCACCAGCGTTCCGTACAGCAAGACGACTAAGATGAGCACCCCCCCAATGAGGTTATTGAGTCCTCCCGGCTCGAACCCTCGGACGATGTCGTCCGTCAGGTGAAACGTAAAGAAGAGGATCGAGAGCAGAGACGCGATGGTTAACATGACGTTCTGTTTCACTTGATATTCTCCTCGTTATATTTGTGTGTGTCTCTCGGTGAGGCACATGATCGGTTGACGTGCTCCTTACAGCATGACCTCGAATCGTCCCGCATAACACCCCGATAGGAGGCATCGCGGTAGCGCCTTCTCAGGGCGCGCTCCGCCGACTTTCGGGCGGGAAGCCACGCACCTCCGCGTCCACAGGTGAGTCTTCCGGCTCGGAGCACGAACTTTCTGCCTCCGCGCCACGACTTACGCGAAGAAAGGCGCTAAGTTCAGGAAAAAAGGACGAAGATCGGAGAAAAAAGCCGGAAAGTTCAGCCTCTGAGCCGCGACTTTCAGGCTCTAAGCACGACTCTTCCGGCTCCGAGCCCCGGCATTCCTTCCCGGGGCCCCAAATTACAGCCGAGAACGACTGTGGGCAGCCGTGAGGCTCGACGGCCGTCGCGCGTTTAACCGTTCAGCGTGTCGCGTCGGTCTGCGCGACTAGGGCGAGGCGGTCGGCT
>JAIVGV010000025.1 GCA_020201365.1 Acidobacteriota bacterium | reverse complement strand
CATCTGGACGTTCGACCTCTCGCCCGACGGCAAGCAGTTCGTCCTCTCGCGCGGCCGGAACGTTGACGACGTGGTGCTCATCTCCAACGCCAAGTGATCGAGCCCGGCACAAGACTCGGACGCTACGAAATCCGCTCGCCGCTCGGCGCGGGCGGGATGGGCGAGGTCTATCTGGCGCTCGACACGCAGCTCGAACGCGAGGTGGCGCTCAAGATTCTGCCCGCAGAGATCGCGTCCGACAGCCAGCGACTCCAGCGCTTCCTCCAGGAAGCCCGCGCCGCGTCGAAGCTGAAGGGCGAGCGGGCGGCGCACATCTACGAGATCGGCGAAGCCGGGGGCACGCACTTCATCGCGATGGAGTACGTCGAGGGCGAGACGCTCGACCGCGTGATCGCCGCGCGCCCGATGAGCGTCGCCGACGTGGTGCGCGTCGGCATACAGATCGCGGAGGCGCTCGACGAGGCGCACGCGCGCGGCGTCGCGCACCGCGACGTCAAGCCCGCGAACGTCGTCGTCACGCCGCGCGGCGCAATCAAGGTCTTAGACTTCGGGCTGGCGAAGCTCGCCGGAGGGGTCGCGGCGGGCGAGGCGGCGACGCGCGTCAAGACGAACCCCGGCGCGGTGATGGGCACGGTCTCCTACATGTCGCCGGAGCAGGCGATGGGGCGCGAGGTGGACGCGCGCACGGACGTCTGGTCGCTGGGCGTCGTGCTCTACGAGATGGCGACGGGGCGTCTGCCGTTCAGGGGCGAGAGCGTGACGGAGACGATTGACGCCATCGCGCACGCGCAGCCCGAAGCCGTCGCGCGCTTCAACTACGACGTGCCCGCCGAGCTCGAAGTCATCATCAAGAAGGCGCTGCGGAAGAACGCGGACGAGCGCTACCAGACCGCCCGGGTGTTGCTGATCGATCTCAGAGCTTTGCAGCGCGAGCTTGAGGTCGCGTCGCATCCGCAACACTCCGCCGTTCACGGTTCACGCGGCGGCGCCGGCGCGCCGGCGTCGGGCGGTGAGCAGCGCACGGCGCTCCTCACCGACGAGCGGCGCGCGCAGAGCACAGCCGAAACTTCCGCCGCGAACAGTTCGGCGGCGGCGCGCTCGACGACCGGCGACGCGGCTGCGTCGGGTGGCGGCAAGCGCCCCGGTCGCGTCGCGTTCGTCGCGTTCGTCGCGCTCCTCATCGCGGTCGCGGGCTACGGCGTTTACAAGTATTACGGCGGTCGGAGGAAAAGCCCGCCCTCGGCGATGAGCATCACGCGGCTGACGACGACGGGCAGGGCGACGTGCGCCGCGGTCTCGCCCGACGGCAGGTACGTCGTCTATGCGTCGAGCGACGGCGGGCAGCAGAGCCTGTGGATGCGGCAGACCGCGACGCAGAGCAACGTCCAGATCGTCGCGCCCGCCGCTGTCGAGTACCTGCGACTGATCTTCTCGCCCGACGGCGACTACCTTTTTTACGTGACGCGGGCGGACGGCGTCGCGCCGACGCTCTACCAAATCCCGGCGCTCGGCGGCACGCCGAAAAGGTTCTTGGCGAACGTCGGCTACATGGCGCTCTCGCCCGACGCCTCGCGGATCGTTTTCGTGCGCGACCTGCCCGCCGAAGGGGCGCAAGCTCTGATTGTCAGCAACATTGACGGCACGGCGGAGCGCCAGCTCGCCGTGCGCAAGCTGCCCGAACGCGCCTTCATTTTGGGCGGGGGAACGAGGGTGCCCGCGTGGTCGCCCGACGGCAAGACTATCGTCTGCCCGGTGAATAATCTTGACGGCGGCGTCGCCTACAGCGTCTTGGTGGCGATTGACGTGGCGAGCGGGCAAGAGAAGCCAATAAGTTCGCAGAAGTTCTTTGCCATTAGAGACGTGGCGTGGCTGGCGGACGGGAGCGGGCTGTTAGTGCTGGCGATAGATGAGTCCGGATTCTTCCAGACCGTAGGTCCCGGACGGGGGCAAATCTGGCTGCTCTCCTACCCGGAAGGCGAAGCGCGCCGCATCACCAACGACTTGAACAGCTATCGGACGATCAGTCTGACGGCAGACTCCAATAGCTTCGTCACGGTGCAGATCGAGCAGAAAGCTGCGATCTGGGTCGCGCCGCAGGCGGACGCCGCACGCGCCAGACAGATCACCAGCGGCGCGGGCCGGGTTGATTTGAACGTGAGGTGGACGCCCGCCAACAAGCTCGTCTTCGACTCGAATGCGAGCGGTCAAGCCGGCATTTGGACGATGGACGCCGACGGCAACAATCAAAGGCAACTGTCGGAGAGTGGGGCACTGCTGGCCGTCTCGCCCGACGGCAGCCTCATCGCCTTCCAGTCCTTCCGGACGGGCGCGCCTCACATCTTTCTGACGGACGCGGGCGGCGGCAACGTCAGGCAACTGACGAACGGGAGCGGCGAGTACGGCGCGAGCTTTTCGCCCGACGGCAAGTGGGTGTTCTACTCCTCAAGGGCCGCGGGCAAGCTCACGCTCTGGCGCGTCCCCGTCGAAGGCGGCGAGCCGCAGCGAGTGACCGACAAGCGTTCGTATGGCGCGCAGGTCTCGCCCGACGGCAAGTGGCTGGCGGCCGCCTACAGCGGAGATCAGCCGGGCGTCGACAAGGTGGCGCTCATTCCGCCCGACGGCGGCGCGCCCGTCAAGCTCTTCGACATCCCCGTCGGCGGCGGGCTGCAAGACCTCCACTGGTCGCCCGACAGCCGCGCGCTCATCTACATAGACACGCGCGGGGGGGTCTCGAACCTCTGGCAGCAGCCCGTCGAAGGCGGCGCGCCGAAACAGTTGACCGACTTCAAAGCCGACCGCATCTTCTGGTTCGACTTCTCGCGCGACGGGCGTCAGCTCGCCCTCTCGCGCGGCACGGTCAACGACGACGTGGTGCTCATCAAAAATTTCCGTTGAAGCACGCGCGTCGCGCCCGCCCGAAACGCGACCCGACGCCGCGCCGCAGTCCGCGCGCCTTTTCGCTGAAACATTTTCGCAGCGCGGCGTGTATAATCACGGCTCGCACGCAAGCTAGTTTCCGCCCGCAGTTAAAAACGACACCCGAAGGAGACCACGCCCATGCTTCGACGCATAGCCGTCGCCGCGCTGCTCTGGGCGCTCGTCGCGCAAGGTTTCACCGCCGCGCTCGCGCAGCAGCCGTCCCCGTCGCCCACGCCCGCGCCGCAAGTCCAGCAGCCGGACGTTCCCGTTGACCCGACCGTCGCGCGCATCATTGACGAGGGCATGAACCGCTCGCAGGTGATGCAGACGCTCTCGTACCTGTCCGACGTGATCGGCGCGCGACTCACCGGCTCGCCCAACATGAAGCGCGCCAACGAGTGGACGCGCGACCAGTTAGCCAGGTGGGGCTTGGAGAACGCGCACGTCGAGCCGTGGGGCACGTTCGGTCGCGGCTGGCAGCTCAAGCGCTTCTCGGCGGAGGTCGTCGAACCGCAGGCGATTCCCGTGATCGCCTACCCGAAGGCTTGGTCGCCGCCCGCGGGCTCAATCGTCGCCGACGTGATCTACGTTGACGCGAAGGACGAGGCGGAGATGCGCGCCAAGTACGCGGGCAAACTCAAAGGCGCGATCATCCTCACGGGTCCCGTGCGCGAGATCGCGGCGCGCTTCGAGCCGCAGGGTCATCGCCTCAACGAGAAGGAGCTGCTCGATCTCGCCAACGCGCCCGACCCGGCGAATAGACCGCCGCGGCGTGGCGGCTTCCCGCAGCCCACAGCCGAGCAGCGCGCCGCCGCAGCCTTCGCGCTCGTCAAGCAGAAGTTCTACTTGGACGAGGGCGCGGCGCTCCTCGTCGATCCGGGTCGCGGCGACGACGGCACGGTCTTCGTCCAGCAGGCGACCGTCCCGCAGCCCGCGCCGCCCCCGGGCGCGCCCGCCTTCGGTCCCGGCGCGCCGCGCCGCATCAACGCCTACGACCGCGACGCGCCGAAGTTTCTGCCGCAGGCGATCATGGCGGCGGAGCACTACAACCGCATCATGCGCATGCTCGCGGCGGGCGAGCACGTACGGATGGCCGTCAACTTCGACGCGCAGTACCTCGACCAAGACCCGCAGGCTTACGACACCGTCGCCGAGATTCCCGGCGCCGACCCGCAACTCAAGGACGAACTCGTCATGCTCGGCGGACACATGGACTCCTGGCACACCGGCACGGGCGCGACCGACAACGGCGCGGGCGTCGCCGTCGCGATGGAGGCGGTGCGCATCATCAAGGCGCTCGGGCTTCAACCGCGGCGCACGATCCGCGTCGCGCTGTGGAGCGGCGAAGAAGAGGGGCTGCTCGGCTCGCGCGGCTACGTGAAGAACCACTTCGGCGAGATCGTCACGCCCACCCCGCAGCCCACGCCGCCCGGCGCCGCCGAGTCGCAGCCCCAACCGCGACCGACGCCCGTGCCGGGTCGTCTCGTCACCAAGCCGGAGTACGATAAATTTGACGCCTACTTCAACCTCGACAACGGCACGGGCAAGATTCGCGGCGTCTATATGCAGGGCAACGCGGGCGTCGCGCCGATCTTCCGCCAGTGGCTCGCGCCGTTTAAGGCGATGGGCGCCGACACGCTCTCGATGTCGAACACGGGCGGAACCGACCACCTGTCGTTCGACGCGATAGGCTTGCCCGGCTTCCAGTTCATCCAGGACGAGATCGAGTACGACACGCGCACGCACCACTCGAACATGGACGTCTTCGACCGCATCCAAGCCGACGACATGAAGCAGGCGGCGACGATCATGGCGACCTTCGTCTATCTCACAGCCCAGCGCGACGAGCGACTGCCGCGCAAGCCCGCGCCGCCGCGCTAGACGCGGCGCGCGACGGAAGAGACGCGATGCGAAGAAGGCGCGGCGAGTAGTCAAGCTCGCCGCGCCTCTTTTCATGTGTCGCCGCACTGACGGCTTGCCGTCGCCGTCAGCTCTTACCGCCCGCGTCCGGCACGTGCGGTTGCAGCGCGTCGGATCGTTCGTCGTAGCTGAGGCCTGCCGCCGATTCGTCAGAGAGTCGCTCCCAGCCTTCGGGCGTGTGTTGGAAGTGCTCGCTCGACGCGGGCGCGAAACTTTTTTTGTCGCGGTCGAAACTGAGGCGCACGACGTTGACGTGCGGTCGCCTGACGCGCACGACGTTGAACGAGTTCGCCTCGCCGCGCACGCGCGACGAGGTGGCCGTGCCCGCCTGCACGACGAGCGCGGAGTGACCCGCGATCCGGTAGCGCTTCGCCGTGTGCCCCGTGTGCGCGACGTGGAGGTGTCCGGCGAGCAAAACGTCCGCGCCGCAGGCGGCCAAAGTCTCCATCGCCATCCGCGCGCGCCCGACGATCTCCGCCTCGTCGTAGCCTTCGGGCAGATCGAAAGGGTGGTGGGTGACGACCAACTTCGTCACGCCCTCGCCGATCTCGCAGAACAGCTCGCGTATGCGCGCGACCTGCCGCTCGTTGATGCGACCGTACTTGATGGTGAGCGAGCGCGCGGTGTTGACGCCCAAGATCGCGATCTCGTCGTCCGCGTAGAACGGCTCGTGCTCGTCGGAGATGTAGCGCCGGAATTTTTTGAGCGGCTCGGCGAAGCGGCGGTAGGCGTTCCACAGCGGCACGTCGTGGTTGCCGGGCACGACGATCTGCGGGACTTTCGGCAGGCAGTCTAAAAACTCGCGCGCCTCTTTGAACTGACTGCTTCGCGCGCGCTGCGTGAGATCGCCGGAGACGGCGACGACGTCGGGTCGCGCGTCGGCGACCGACGCGACGAGCGGATCGAGCACGTCCGTCTCGACGCGACCGAAGTGCAGATCGGAGAGGTGGACAATCGTTCGCATTGACGTTGGCAGCGAGCGCGCGCCTTATCGCCAGAAGAGCAGGGCGAGGATGACGGCGGCGGTCGCGAAGCAGACGGCGCCGTAGAAGCGGAAGAAGCGCGCGCCCGGCAGCTTCTCCAGCAGGAACGCGAAATCCCGCATCCCCGCGGTCGTCATCGCGCGCCGGAACTGATCCAGGTAGAACGCGCGCACGCGCAGCGGGAAGACGAGACACACGGAGCCGACCGCGACGAAGAGCGCGGCGGCGGCGACGCCTATCGCGAGCTTGAACGTCAACGCGTTTCCCCCCCGCCGCGGCGCGCGTTCTCTTCGTTGCCGCGCCCCCTGCCGTCCGCACCGCCCGCGCCCTCCTCGCCTCCGCGCGCGGGCGGCACGCAGACGCGCAGCGCGCCGGGCAGCACGCGGTAGCGCAGCGGCGGTCGCATGATGTTGACCTCGCCGTCGGTCGCGACGCGCAGGCGCGAGTGGCGCGTCTCGATCCAGACCTCGCGCGCGGCAAGGGAGTCGAAGTCCTTGTCCTCGCGCAGCCGACCGAAGAGCGCGCGCAGGGCGAGGCGCGCCAGCCCGAGCCGCGAGATGGCGCGCGTGACGTGCAGGCTCAAGAGCCCCGCGTCGAGGCGCGCGCGCGTGCCGACGCGGAAGGCGTCGAGCTGGTACTCGTTGTTGCCGACGAAGACGAAGGGCGTGCGCCGCCGCAGCTCGCGCCCGTCGGCGTCGAGACGGACGCTGACGAACGGGTAGCGGCGCAAGACCGTGACGCCCGCCCAGAACGCCGCCGCCCACTTGCCGCGCCCGAGCCGCTGCTGCAATTTCTCGCGCTCGCGCACGAGCACGGGGTAGAGACCGAGGCTCGAATTGTTGAGAAAGTAGTGGACGTCCGACTCGTCGGTCTGCGAGCGAACCTCGCCCACGTCAACTCGGACGATCCGACCCGCGACGACGGCGCGCGCCGCTTCTTCGGCGTCGAGCGGGAGCCCTAGGTCTTTCGCGAAGTGGTTGAGCGTGCCGAACGGGAGCACGCCCAAGACCTTCCCCGTGCCGACGAGCTGCGACGCGACCGCGTTAACCGTCCCGTCGCCGCCGCCCGCGACGACGATGCCGGTTTCGTCGTCACGAGCCGCCCGCCGCGCCGCCGCGCCGATCTCCTCGCCTCCGCGTGCGAGCGTGACGCGAGACTCGACTCCGCTCCCGGCGAAAAACTCTTCGAGCCGCGCGCTCTCTCTCTCGCATTCGCCCGCGCCCGCCTTCGCGTTGAGGACGACGGCGACGCACGCGCGCGCCGCGCTATCCCGCCCGCGCGCCCCGTCGGCGACCGTCATCGTGCCCGCGTCTCGCACAAGCTAAAGAGAGGCGTTCGAGCCGAATAGACGAACGGGCGAGTCGGCAGATTGCGCGCTCGCCCGTTCCCGTTTTTCGTCTCTGAGCCGCGGGCTCACAGCGTCTTGCCGTAGCCGCCCGTGCCCGTGCCGTAGGTCGTGCCGCTGCTGCCCTGCGCGCCGGTACTGCCTGCGGTCGAAGCGCCGCGCGCGCCGCCGCCTTGCGCGCCCTGCCCGCGCTGCTGACCGGAGAGGTCGAGTCCGATCATGTCCTTGACCTTGTTCAGGAGCGCGGGCAGCACGACGTTGCGCGCCGTCTTCGCCAGCTCCTCGACCGCGCGCTCGCCGAGCGTGCCCAGCTCGTCTTGCAGACGGTCGTAAGCCTTCGTCTCCTTGAAGCGCGCGAGCAGGCCGGGCTTGTCTTCGCCCTCTTCCTCGTCGGCTTGCGCCGCCGTCGAAGCCTCGTAGCCGCTGCTGTACGACGGCCGCGGCGCGGGCGAAGGCGTGAGCGAAGGAGACTCCGACGCCGCGCTGTCGTCCCGCTGCGCGGACGGCTCGCGCTCCGCGCCGCGCGCGAATGCGGCGGGAGCCGACTCGGCGGAAGTCTGCGCGGGCGGCGCGGAGGCGGTCGAGCCGTATGCGCCGCCGGTGATCGCCTGCGCGGCGTAGGAGCGCTGGCGGGGGGCGCTCGCTTCCTCTTCGTACTCGCCCTCGGCTTGGTAGTAGCGATCCGCCAAGTCGTCGTCGCCGCCGAAGACGACGCCGCCGACGGCGAAGCCGAGCAACGCGCCGACGCCGACCGCGCCGATGGTGAACGCGGCGGGGCGGCGGCGGTACTGCTCGCGCCAGTCGAGCGTCTGCGAGATCGACTCGCGCACGTCCTCGTACTTGTTGGCGACCGTCTCCTTGATGTCGTTAACGGTCTGCGTAATGGACTCGCGCGCCTCCTCCATGCGCCGCTGCAACTGCTCTTTGGTCGGCTCGTCGTCGCGGACCATTTCGGGCGCGCGCGCCGTTGCTAGAGTTCGTTCTTCAGCCATACCTTGTCCTTTCTCAGCTCTTCGATGCTGCGCTGCGGCGCGGCTGAGTACGACGCCAGCCGGCTCTTCATCGTGACGGCGATTGCGGCGCCGATGATCACGTAGAGCGCGCCCGTCACGAGGAAGCCGAGCGCGTAAGCGACCGGCTCGGTGAAACTCCCGATGAAGAGGCGCGAGACGAAGAAGGCGACGGCGACGTTGGCGAGCGTGAAGCCGATGGCGGCGAGGACGCCGCCGACGGCGATGAGCGCGCCCGTGCGCGTGTAGAAGCTCGCCTCCTCCTTCAGCTCGATCTTGAGCAAGCCGAGCTTGGCGTCGAGCAGTTGCATCACGTCGTCGCCGAGGCGGCTGATCTTCGACGGGATTTGATCCAGCTCCGCGGTCTCCGGCGCGCGCGCCGGCGCGGCGGCGGTCGCGCGTCTCTCTAACTCAGCCATCGCACACCTCCAGGAAACGTGAATCGTTACGGGGAGCTGTTAGCTCATCAGCGGTGAGCTGTCAGCCGAACCAAAGCCGAAAAGCTAACAACTCACGGCTAACAGCTTCCTCACGATTGACGGTCTTACCTGCGCGTCGTGCTGCGCAGCAGCAGCCCGAGGAGGAAGCCCGCCGCCGCCGAGATCAGGATCGCCTGACCGGGGTTCTGGCGCGCGTACTCCTTGGCGTCGTTCGCGATCTCGCCGTAGTCCTTCTGCCGCAGCTCGTTGAGCTTGTCCACGGCGGGCGAGAGCTTGTCGCTCATGTAGTCCTTCGCCTGCGAGGCGGCGTCGGCGACCTTCTGTCCGTACTGCTGCGCCGTCGCGGCGATCCCCTCGCGCGCCGTCGCCGCGCCCGTCGCCGTGCCCGCGCCCGGGGTGCTGAGCGAAGAGCCGCCCGTCGAGCCCGCGCCGCCCGTCGAGCCGAAAGAAGTGCCGGTGCTCGCCGAGGTGTCGCGCGTCGTGCCCGCGTCGGTCGCGCCAGTGCCCGCGCCGCCCGTCCCTGTGTTGCCCGTGTTACCGGAGTTCTGTGACATCGCTTGTGTCTCCTTCACTTTTGAAATTCAACGCCTACGATGGCGCGAAGCGCGCCGAGCCGCGCCCCACAAATCAACTGACTCTCCCGCCGAAAGGGAGCAAACGACGTGCCGACGTTGCACGAGCACGCCGCTTCGCGCGAAAGCCTTGACAAGCGCGAGCCGCCCGGCTCCGCGCGCGAGGGAAGGGCAAGAGGGCTTCGTTGTGAAAATGTACGCGCCGATTATAGCGCAAGCTCTAGAACAATACAGCCGCCGGAGAGCCCCCGCCCGATCTTGACAGTCCGGCGAGCGTCTGGTAAGTAAGTGCTTACTTATCTCAGGTCGGGCGTTTTTCGGGCTGAAAGGCGGCGCTAGTTGAGCAGAGCAATCGAGACCGTGAAGGCGGAGGCGGCGGGCGGGGCGTCGGCGCGCATGGCGGGCGGGGAGCGGCGTCGGCAGATCATCGAGGTCGCCATGCGCCTGTTCTCGCAGCGGGGCTTCCGCGGCACGACGACGAAAGAGATCGCGCAGGAGGCGGGCGTCTCCGAGGCGATCATCTTCCGCCACTTCGCCAACAAGCAGGAACTCTACCGCGCCATCCTCGACTTCAAAGCCTGCTCGGGCAGCCCCGCAGATCTGCAGTCTTCGGTCGCCGACGCCATCCGCCGCAAGGACGACTTCGCCGTCTTCTACGGGCTCGCGCTCTCGCTGATAGAGCGGCACGAGAACGACACGGAGTTCCTGCGCCTCCTGACGCACTCCGCGCTCGAGGGGCACGAGCTGGCGGCGATGTTCTGGGATCGCAACGTGCGCGGTCTCTACGAGTTCGTCGGCGGCTACGTGCGCGAGCGGCAGCGCGACGGCGCGCTGCGCGAGATCGATCCGCGCGTCGTCGTGCGCGCCTTCCTCGGCACGGTCATCCACCACTCGCTCAACAACACGCTCTGGGACACGCGACGCAGCCTCTTAGACGTCTCGAACGAGCGCGCGGCGGAGGAGTTCGCGCGCATCCTCTTGGAGGGCGTCAAGGCGCGCGCGCCGCGCGGCGGCGACGGGAAGCCGGGCGGCGGCGGAAAGTCGAAACGCCGCGCGCCGTCGCGCCGTAAAAATCAACGCAGGCAGTCGCCGAAGTGAGCGAGCCCCGAACTGAGCAAGCAGCCATCACCGACGAGTAAGAAGTCGCCACCGAAATGATCTCCCGTCATCAACTCAAACCCTATTCATTCGTCGCGCTCGCGATCCTCGCCTGCGCGCTCGCCGCCGCGTGCAGCCGCGCGAACTCGCAGAAGAACGCGAGCGCTAACGCCGCCGCCGCGAACGCGACGCCGGAAGCCGTCACCGTCACGACCGCCGCCGCAATCGTGCGCGACGTGCCGCAGTTCGTCGAGGCGACCGGGTCGCTCGCGGCGGACGAGCAGACGGACGTCGCGCCGAACGTGTCGGGTCGCGTCGCCTCCGTGTCGGTCGATCTCGGCTCTTACGTGCAGAAGGGCGCGGCTCTCGTCCGCCTCGATCCGGCGGACGCGCGCCTGCGCCTGCAGCAGCTCGAAGCGCAGGCGCAGCAGGCGCAGTCCGCCGTCAGGCAGGCGGAGGAGAAGATCGGTCTTCGTCCGGGGCAGCAGTTCGACCCGACGCGCGTCGCCGAGGTCGCCTCGGCGAAGGCTTCGCTCGACCTCGCCGACAAACAGCTGCGCCGCTTCGACAAGCTCATCGAGTCGGGCGACGTCTCGCGCGCGCAGTACGATCAGCAGAGGGCGCAGCGCGATCAACTGCAACAGCAGTACGAGGCGCAGCTCGCGGCGGCGCGGCAGAACTACGCCGGGATCGCCACGGCGCGCGCCGCCGCCGCCGCCGCCGAGGCGCAGGTCGCGCAGGCGCGCAAGGCGATTGCCGACACGAACGTCTATGCGCCGATCAGCGGCTACGTCGCGGATCGCCCGGCGGACGTGGGCGAGTACGTGACGACCGCCTCGAAGATCGCGACCATCGTGCGGACGAACCCGTTGAGGCTTCGCATAGACATCCCCGAACAGTACATCACGCTCGTCCAGGCAGGTCAGACCGTCGCCGTGACGACGAGCGCCTACGCGGATCGCGCCTTCAACGGTCGCGTCGCGCGCATCTCGCCGAACGTCACCGCCGCGTCGCGCACGCTCACCGTCGAGGCGGAGGTCGAGAACGGGCAGGGTTTACTCAAGCCGGGGCAGTTCGCCACCGTGCGCATACAGATGTCGAAGCCGCAGCCCGCCGTGCTCGTGCCCGCCACGGCCGTGCGTGTGCAGGAGGCTTCGAGTCACGTCTTCGTCATCCGCGAAGGGCGCGCCGAGGATCGCGTCGTGCAGACGGGGCAGACCGAGGGCGGGCTCGTCGAGATCAAGACCGGCTTGCGCGAGGGCGAGATCGTCGCGACGAGTAATCTGGAACAGTTGAAGGACGGCGCGGCGGTAAGACAGTAGATTGCGGAATGCGGAATGCGGATTGAAGAAGAGAAGCGCGCACCTGCGCGAAGGCTCTGCGGGTCTCTAATCCGCATCCCGCGATCCGCAATCCGCGATCGAAAAAGCGGAGCTTGAGACGTGCAGAAACTTGCTGAAATCTGTGTCCGCCGCCCCGTCTTCGCGACGATGATCGTCATGTCGCTGACGGTCGTCGGCGCGTTCTCGTTCATGTCGCTCGGCGTCGATCTGTTCCCGAAGGTTGACTTCCCGACGATCACCGTGACGGTCGTCAACCCCGGCGCCAGCCCGCGCGAGATCGAGACCGAGATCACGGACAAGATCGAGTCGTCCGTCAACACGATCAGCGGCATAGACGAGCTGCGCTCCACGTCGGTCGAGGGCGTCTCGCAGGTCTTCGTCCAGTTCCTGCTGGAGAAGAACCCGGACGTGGCGGCGCAGGAGGTGCGCGACAAGGTCAACCTCGTCATCCCGGACCTGCCCGAGACAGCCGAAGACCCGATCATCCAGAAGCTCGACACTGACGCCGCGCCGGTGCTGCGCGTCGTCGTCTCCTCGCCGCGCTCGCTGCGCGAGGTGACCGACATCGCCGACAAGCAGATCAAGAAGCGCGTCGAGAGCATCTCGGGCGTCGGCAACGTCTCGATCGTCGGCGGCGCGCGCCGCGAGATTCACGTCAACCTCGACCCGGACAAGATGCGCGCCTTCAACGTGACCGTGCCGGAGGTGGCGGCGGCGGTGCGCGCGCAGAACATGGAAGTTCCGGGCGGTCGCGTGGACGAGGGCACGCGCGAGCTGACCGTGCGCACGCTCGGCAAGATCACGAACCCCGCCGACTTCAACAACGTCGCCGTCTCGACGCGCGGCACGTAC